>CAZKLR010000007.1:0-20501 GCA_964553695.1 uncultured Candidatus Saccharibacteria bacterium
CTACATGAAATAAATACAGGGTTTTATCCCTGTATTTATTTTATTTAGTTTCAGGACGGAATCGAACTGGAAAGGGGTCGGGGAAACAGTAGCTTCCCCGTTGGGGTGACAGCGAGCAAAGCGAGCGCCAGAGGGTGGAAGCCCTATGGAGTGTAGGCCGGAGGCCGAGCAGTGAGATTTCCTCTTGAGGCTACATAAAAAAGAGATTATAATTCAAATGAATTATAATCTTGGCATTGGCCATATCATTGGCGGAGGTCCTCCTGGTTTTTGAGTTGTTTGTTCAATCGGAGGAATTTTCTCCGTTTCTTCTGATGTCAGGTACAAATCATATTTTATAAATAATAGTTTCCCCTGATAATTTTTATATACGGTTTCTCCCAGAATATTAATATTTTCCTTTGCCGGATAAATACTAATTTCACTTCTTGGAAGTAAAATTGTTTTTGTTTTTATGCCATTATTGTATGTAATATTGGCATTTTTGCTATCAACCGTTATTTTTTCTATGGGATAGCTAAAGCTCTCGTTTGAAGTAGGCACTATTTCTAATGTTATAAGCCCTGCCGTTATTGAAATAGCAAAACCCACAATCAGTATTATTATGAACATCCATCTTATCAATCCCGTTGATTTTTGTTTATCGTGCATGTTATCCCTCTTTTTATTTTTATTTAGAGTTGAAAGTTAAAGATAAGAGTTTATCTCCAGATTCCAATTCTAAATTTTTTAATAAGCAAGGTCCTTGTAATCAACTATCTATTTGACTGTGAATAATATCATCTTATTTAATATTTGTCAAATAGCCATAACAAGAAAAAGACTTATTTAAGCTCTTAATAATGCCGACAAGGTTTTATGCCATCCCTTAATATCCGCTATCAAAGTTTTTAAAATCTCAATGCAATGGTCTACGTGAAAAATAACCGCTTATTTAAGCGGTTATTTTTACATTCCAAGTTCAAAAATTACCCCCCCTTACAATAAATAGTTTGAAATAAAATTTTGCCATATTTTAACAAGTTTATGTTATAATATAATCAATTAATTCATTCTAAATATGAAAATTATCTTTTTACGGAAAAAAACTAGAAAATCTATTATAATACTTAGTAGTATTATAATGGGAATAAGCATTCTTCTTTTTAATATACACCACACAGCTTGGGCAGAAGCGACATCCGTTAATATGGATAATTGGCAGGTATACCGCAATGATAATTGGGGAATTGAAGTCACCTATCCCAAGGACTGGTCCGCGAGAAGTAACCAGGATCAGATTACGGATCTTAATTCTTACAGTCTGTGGCTCAGCAACATTGCAACCAGCGATCCATATAAAGATCTCAGACAAAGAGAAACATATATGAGCAATGGATATTCCACAGAGATTTCCGAGGATATACAAAAAGCATCATTTTTTAAAATACAATTAATGGCCGCTAATGTCGATTCTTCTTTTGGGCAGTGGGTCTCCGAGAGAACCTTCTTTCCCAATGGTAAAGTGATAGATACCATACACACCAACATAGACAATAAACCCGCCCTCCAAGGCTTGGTAGCAGCAAAAAATCAACCGGGAATAATCAGAGAAACCGATTATTTTATCGAGGATGGGAAAGGCCGTATCTTCAAAATTACTTTCGAGAATGACAATCCTGAATATGAACAAACTTATAAAACTATACTTTCCCATCTGAAATTTTCCGACTTCGGTTTCTTAGCACGGCTATGTTTTGCCCTTGGAATAATACTACAAGCCTATCTTTTCATCGGCCGCAAGTTCGACCCGGAAAAGTTTAAACGTTTGATAGTAACAGTCGCAATTGTAGCATTGTATGCCTGCGGTCCTTTTGGTGATAGCGAAGCTCCGAAAAACTTTGGTATCCTCCAGGCTTACGCTTTTTTCTTTTGTCTGCTCTTCCCGCTTATTTTCAGCGCTTACTACCATAAAGACATATTGCGGAAAGTCGAAGTGATAACCATAATCTCCTATGCTGTTCTCTTTTGGTTTATGCTTGCAACCGGACGTTATGAAGGATTATACCTTAAGTACACGATTGAAATCCCTCTGCTATTGCTTTCTCTCTATGGCATTTATATCTTGCTTTTTGTTAAGAATCCTAATGATAACCAGCATAAGGCTCTCTTGGTATGGTTCCTGCTTTCCCTGATTTCACTTACGACGCTTGAATTTTTGCACCAGAATCCGAGAAGTATATATTTCTTCATTAGTGACAGGAATTATTTGAGCAATTTTCTCACTGGCATGACTTACATGTACGTTGCCGTTCATATATGGTATCTTCGAAATATTCTTGGCAAAAACGAAAAGATTTATACTTCTATTGTCGGAGAAGATGCACAAGATAGCGAGAATATTAATAATCACAGGACTTCTCATTTAACAATTGCAACTTTTGTTATAATCCAGCTTGCAATACTAGTAATCAATTATTACTATCATCGATTCCTTTCAGATTACACCATGATGATTCTATGGATAGTTATACTTCCCCAGATATATGCCACATACGCACAATACAAAACTATCTATAGAAATCCACAAAAAATGCTAGTGGCTGAAGCATCAAATTAAAATTACTTATTGCCACGAAATGGCGTTTAAGGCCAATTAATTCCAATTTCTAAACCAACTGAATATAATTATAAACAATTAATATTAATCTATGGCAACACAAATTAAGAACATGTTCGGATTGAGTTTTTCAAAAGTGCTATTAACAATCTTTCTGACAGCATTATTGTTTTTACCAACAGGGCAACCAGCCATTGACCAAATTATTTTAGGTGCTCCGCTTGGATATATATTTTCTCCATTACGTGCTGCTCTAACTATATCTGTTATAATCACAGGGATTATAACTAATCTAATTGGTTTAGAAGAAATTCCGTTTTTACTGTTTTTATTTATAAGCATTATTTATTCTTATATCATATCTTCAATCATAACAGCTTTATATGGCGTAATGTTTAACAAAAAAAATACTTTATCTGAATAGTTTCCTTTTTATTTATTTTTATTTATTCTTATTTGCTGAAACAGTTAAAACCTCAACCACTTCTTAATATCCATCATCAAGGGGTTCAAAATCTCAATGCAATGGTCTACGTGAAAAATAACCGCTTAAATAAGCGGTTATTTTTTATACCCACGTATTAAAATCGAACCCTAAAGTAAAACTGTAAAGTAATTATTCAAGAGCAAGCTTCTTAAAAATTTACATAATGCGTTAAGAATAAAAATCTGCGAACAATCTCTTACCCTAAGTTATTTCTTAGATAGTTTTCCAAATCTTCGATTTTCACCCTTTTCTGTTCCATCGTGTCCCTGTCTCTCACAGTAACAGAGTCGTCTTCCATGGTCTGGAAATCAACAGTAACACAATACGGAGTACCTATTTCATCCTGGCGACGGTATCGTTTACCGATATTTCCATTATCATCAAATTCACACATAAAATTAAGTCTCAAACGTTCATAAATCCCATTCGCCTTCAAAACCAAATCTGGTTTATTCTTGAGTAATGGGAAAACAGCTACTTTAATTGGAGCTAAATGTTTTGGTAGTTTAAGAACAATACGTTCTTCATTGCCAACCTTTTCTTCTGTGTAAGCAAAATCAAGAAACATAAAGACTAATCTGTTTAGCCCAACAGAAGTTTCGAGAATATGTGGGATAAATTTCTCGCCACTTTTATTATCTAAATGGCTTAAATCTACGCCTGAAAATTTGGCATGTTGAGATAAGTCCCAATTGCCTCTTGCATGTATTCCTTCTACTTCACTATATCCTATCGAATTATAATTATACTCTATATCATACGCCTCTGAAGCATAGTGAGCTAATTTTTCATGTTTATGCCATTTTATCTTTTCTTCCGGAATGCCGTTTGCAACATACCATTTCCACCTAATATCTTTCCATTTTTCATAATTTTCTTTCATACTATCTGGATGAATAAAATACTGCATTTCCATTTGTTCAAACTCACGTGTTCGAAAGATGAATTGTCTGGCTACTATTTCATTTCTAAAGGCCTTGCCAACTTGAGCAATACCGAATGGAATATTTGGATGCAAGGAATTAACCGTATTCTTATAGTCCAAATATATACCCCCGCACGTCTCTGGACGCAGATAAACTACATCCTCTTCTTTGAATTCGCCAACAGGAGTTCCGATGTTTGACTTTACCATCAAGGAAAATGTTCTTGCTTCGGTTAATTCCGACAATCCGCACTTGGGACATTTCAATTTTCCGGCATTTTTTAACTTATTTAACTCATCATTTATAAATTCTAATGAAGCTTTGTCTGCATTTATGTCAAACTTTTCTAATAAATGATCAGCTCTAAACCTTTCTTTACATTTTTTACAATCTACCTCGGGATCATTAAATCCACCTACATGGCCAGAGGCAATCCAAGTTTTTGGATGCACAAAAATTGCACTATCTAAACCCACAACGTCGCTTCGTAATTGGACCATATGTCGCCACCAAGAATCACGGATATTATTTTTTAACAAAATACCATAATGACCGTAATCGTATATGGCTGATAATCCTCCATATATTTCAGAAGATGGAAAAATAAAGCCCTTTCTTTTACATAAGGAAACTAGTTTTTGAAATAATTCGTCATTGTTTTTGTCCATATTTCAGCCATTAATTTAATTTTTATCTCTTTATATCTTAAGATTGATTCAGAATATAATCAAGTTTTATGAACTAATTATTCCCGTACCTATTGACAAAAAAGAAAAAAGTGCTTCAATAAGCAAGGAGGTGAAAATGTGTACAAGAAGCCTAACTTTAGAAAATCCAAAGTTTCAAGCTGCCAATGCAACTAATCGCTTAGTATATGAAGCGACAGAGAGAGGAGAAAGATAATAAATCAATCTCCTCCTTTTCAAATGTATCAAAAGAATTCGTACAACAAAAACCACCAACAAAAAGAATAAAAATCGAACAAACTGTCTAAAAAGGGAGGTTTAGCATGCAATACCGCAGGATGAAACTTGCGATCACGGAGATGTGTAATCTTAACTGTGCACACTGTTATATGGAGAAGAAAAGTTCGAAATGTATGGATATGGAATGCGCTTTAAGGCTTCTCAAAGAGGCCAAAGAATTGGGCGTCGAAACAGTAGATTTAACTGGCGGCGAGCCAAGCCTTCACCCTAACTTTTCAACAATCGTAGAAAATGCACTTTCTCTCGGATTCAAACGGCTGAACATCTGTACTAACGGCTATGCGCTTGATATAGATATGATCCGCAAATTCAACCCGACCAATATCCATTTCTTTATAAGTATGGACGGGATTTCAAAGGAAGTTGTTCAACGGATTCGCGGTAACGACATCCGCAAGCTTATAGAACTATTTAGAGAGTTAAAGCAGATCGAGCTAAGCTTTTCTCTGCGGTTCTGCATAAACTCCTATAACTGGATGGAGATTGCTGAAATGTTGGCATTCGCTAGTGAAATAGAAGTCAACGCAGATTTTGAACCAACCCAGATTGTCGGGAACGCAGGAGAAAGCCTAGTACTTTCTCAAGAACAAGCAGTATACGTCACTGATACTATTAACAGTTTTCCAGGGACAAATATTGTAATTGAGGAAAGTTTCACATCCCCTTTCCCATGTGATGGCGGACAATCCGATCTCTTGTCGGTTAATACTGACGGAATTGGCACTGTTTGTTTCATGATGGGCATCAATAAGCAGATAATACCCCAGAATACTAGTCTGAAGGAAATGTGGGACACTCTTCAGATATACAAAAGAAGGATGAAAAGCTTTTGTCCGACCGGTGCGCGTTGTACAGAATGCCCTCATCATTCAATTTGCTTATCAGGCTGTCGCGTGACTGCCTACACTCAAAAATGCTTTGATCCTTGGAAAAAGGAGGATTGGTCATGATCAATACAAGTAAGATTGTTATCAATGGCTTAATTTACCGAAAAGACTGTAAAATGCTTTTTGATCCCCTTTCCAATACAGTAATAAAGCTCGATGAAATTGCAACAGAAATTGTTGACGGAATGGCCGAGGGAAAAACATCAGAAGAGATGGCTAAATCAATGTCCATTAAATACAATATGGACCAACAAATAATTCAGGAAGACATAGAAGAATTCTGGAATAACGTTTCGAATACCGACACAGACTATGGTATATTCGAACAGGAAAAGGACCTCCAAGATATTCCCGTATTCCCATTCAACCTAGAGATGGCATTGACTAAAGCGTGTGATTTGAGATGTTCTTTTTGTCACGACGCAGTTCTGGCAAGCATTAATCCTCATGTCCATATGCCGCTAGAAAAAGTGAAGTCGTTGCTTACTCTGTATGCTAATGCCGGACTTTTGAGAATACGTTATAGTGGAGGCGAACCAACGCTGCACCCAAATTTTGAAGAAATTCTGATTTACGGCAAACAACTTGGACTTTATCAAGTTGTGTTTACCAATGGTCAACACCTAACCGATAAATCCGCTACACAATGGAAGGAGATGAACATAGGAGAAGTCTTAATCTCTCTACATGGGCCAGAAGAAATACATGACACATTGACTAGGAAAAATGGATCATATCGGAAGGCCATCGATGCGATACTTTCCATGCTTTCTGCTGGTATCAATGTCGTAGTAGAGATGACACTGGTTCAACATAATCGGCAGAAAGTTTTCGATACGATTGATATCGTAAAAGCTTTGGGAGTAAAACAGTTTAGGTTAATGCGATATGTATCCAGAGGCGAGAATGACGACATCTTTTCGGTTAGTTCTGCCGAATTACTCTCTCTTATATATGAGATAGAACAAAGATATGGCAAAGATGATATCTCCATTCGTTTCCCTTGTTCACAAAAGTTTTGCCTGACAGATAGATGCAATCCTCACATCGCAGATCCTGACTTAGATATTCGAAAAAAATATCTAACCCAAAACTGCTTTGCTGGCTTAAATTGGGCGTCAATTTCCCATAGTGGTGAATTAAGAACCTGTCCTCATTCTTCAAAAGCGCTAGCAAATGTTTTTGATAATCCTCAGGCTCTTATTGATCTGTGGCCGACCACAATACGTAATCAAGTACTAAAAGTTTTAGAAAAAAGAGCTGGCGAGTGCATCGGCTGTAAAGTATGGAACAATTGCCTAGGCGGATGCTATCTCTCTAACTTAAATTAAATATCAATCAAATTTCCAAGCAGTAGAATTTCAATTCTGCTGTTTTTATTTCTTTTGTAGATTCTTAATCCTCCTAAAAGAAGATAATAAAAATAATTGCTTTATTGTCTTAATACAGCCAAAGACTCATACCATCTCTTAATATCTGCCACAATGGGGTTTAAATTCTCCATACAGTAGACTACATAGAACAAAAACAGGAATTTATTTCCTGTTTTTATTTTATTTAGTTTCAGGACGGAATCGAACTGGAAGAGGTCGGGAAACGAGAGTTTCCCGTGGCGGAAGTATTGAAACCGAGGGGTTTCAAAGCGCAGGCCAAGCAGTGAGATTTCCCCTTGAGGCTACGTGCTAAAATAATACCTTGTTTGAGGGATTATTTTATTGTACCCAAGTATTAAAATCGAACCTATTCTTGTAAGAATTTATATTGGTTTTTCTGTTAAAGAGTAAAAGCCGCTATTCATACAAGGAAATACGAACTCATAATCCGCTTCGTAAATAGATAAAATAAAGTTAAAGATTAATAAGGCAATCAAAATTAAGCTGAGTTTAGTAATTGTTTTTTTAGATAGTTCTTTTCTATATATGACGCAAAAGATAATTAGAACTACAGCTAAAATTTTTATCATCGATAGAGAATAGAATTCTAGACTATGATAAATCGTCAAAAAATTCTTTGGCTCTAAACTAAAGCAAAGATTATTATAATCAACCTTGTCCCAATCATTTTGCGCAATGCTACCATTAAAGTCCTGTATTATATTATTATTTAATTCGCGATAACCTCCAATTTCATAGTAAAGAATGTATCCAAAAAATAGCAAGTTTACTAAAGTTGTAAGAATAATTGCACAAAAAACAATAACTTTCATTTGGGCTTTTAGCATAAGATTATAGAGTTATTTATAAAAAAATTATAGCATAAATCGCTTCTAAAAAATAGACATTCGGTTTTGAATGTCTATTAATCACTTGGCTTAAAGCAAATTATAATTTTATTTTACCAGCTTCCTCCGCCTCCAGTAGTCGAGTCAACATATATTTCTCTAGCATAATTTGGACATAACCGCGTGTATCTTTCTGGTATTACCAGCAGAGATTTTCTACCAGAATCATATGATAGTCTTAACCAAGCTTGAGGATTGGTGTGAGGATATGACAGAACAAGAGCCCAAGATTGATAGCCACCTACTTTATAGGACTGGAAGCTGCTAAATGGAATGCTATAGATTAATGCATAATGAGTTTTAGTGTCCTGTAGAGTCGTTGTTCCGGAAGCATATGTGTGTGCTGATGCCGGAAAAGCTGTTATCGATAATATTGCCAAAAGCAATCCAATGATTGCTATCTTCTTTATTTTTGTTATCAAGTTAATTCACCCTTTAAGTTTAGGTTGTTCGAAAGCCTGTGCCAAGTGTCCTATATTATTCGTTAAGAAATATATTCCTTAACGCCAGAAAGTTTATAGCAAAAAACATATTTTGTCAAGGATTGATGCCTACATTCTGCTCCCAAGCTAAATTAATTCAAAAGAACATCTCGGTTAAGGTAAAATAATTATACACAACAATTATTAACCTAAATTACCAAGATGTCCTACAAACATTTTACCTCAGAAGAAAGAAATGAGCTATCCGCCTTGAGAAGAGCAGGATTAAAACAATATGAGATAGCCAAGCTTCTATGCAAGAGTCCGGGAGCTATCTCAGGAGAGATAAGAAGAAATAGTACTAATGGAAAATATGATGCCCGTCTAGCTAAAAGAAAAGCCAAGGAAAGAAGGATCTTTACTAATGAAAGATTCAGAAAATTGGAACATAATCTTTGGCTTCGATGTTATGTAGTAAGGAGGATCAAAGACTCCTGGTCTCCAGAGCAGATAAGCGGCCGCTTGAAACGACTCTATCCGGATGATAAAGAAAAGCATATTGGCAAAGATTGCATTTACAAATATATTTATGATGAAAGAAGGGATCTGATAAAATATTTAAGATGCAAGAAAGGTAAATACAGAAGACGATATGGCACTAGAATAAGAGAAAAAAGAAGAGAAGAAATGAAAAAGAAACGGATTGATACAAGACCTGATGTTGTTGAAACTAGAGAAAGGATCGGAGACTGGGAAGGAGATACGATTGTGGGCAAAGAGAAGAATATCCACATTTTAACCCATGTGGAAAGGAAAAGCAGATTATTATTTGCAGATAAACTAGAAAGAGCTACAGCAGAACTAACCAAAGAAAAAACCGTTGCAAGGTTTGATAAAATCAGAAAGGATAAGAAACATACTATCACCTATGACAACGGAGCGACCTTTTTCGAATACGAGACGACTGAGAAAGAAACGGGATTAGACATATACTTTGCTTACCCTTATCACAGCTGGGAGAGAGGAACAAATGAAAATACTAACGGGCTTTTGAGAGAGTTCTTTCCCGAGAAAAGTAAATTTGCTAACATAGAACAAGAACAAATAGAAAAAGCGGTTAAACTTATTAATAACCGCCCCAGAAAAAGGCATGATTATCTAACTCCTTACGAGGTTTTCCACAGTAGAAATATTTAGCTTTGGTATAGAATTTAAGATGGATGGTAAAATTCAAATATTTATTTAACTTAGAGGTTAGCATGGAACATTCAAAAGATGTATTGTTGTTGTTTTCTGGAGGAAAAGATTCTTTTCTTTCAGCTTGTAACTTGATAGAAGAAGGATACAAAGTACATATGGTCACATTTGAGAACGGTACCGGCCTGGGTTCAGAGAATGTTGAGCATGGGGCTCAAAGAATCATCGAACATTACGGGGAAGACAAAGCGGTGTTTCTTGGTGCACACTGCACTGCCGGAATCTGGAGAGAATTTTTCTTGCCTTATCTCAATATGAAACCCAGTGAAGTGCTCAAAGAATACGGCGAATTAACCGTATCGCAGTTTAATTGCCTTACTTGTAGGTCAGCAATGTATGTCTGGTCTATCATTAAAGCCCGAGAAACCGGAATCGGCTATATAGCAGACGGAGCTCGTAAAGACCAAGGATTTGTGATAGAATTACCCTGCATGATAGAAAAGTTTAGAAGTTTTATGTCCGAATTTTCTATCGAGCTTCTTTTGCCGGTATGGGATTTGAACTCAAACTGGAAGCAAAAGAACCTCTTATTGCGGAGAGGTTTTATCCCAAAAACGTTGGAATCACAATGCCTGCTCGGAGCTCCTCTACCCGGAGACAAAGAGCCAGAAGAGGAAATCCAAGAAGCAGTGGGAAAATACTTTGATAAAATTGTTTTGCCAAGAGCACGAGATGTGATTTCTTCTGAATTAAAATTAAAACAAGGAGGCAAGAATGAAAAAAGTTCCAGAAATTAAAACTCCAGACAAAAGAAGCAGAAAGTTTATTTTTATTCCTTTTTGCGTAATTTGCCAAGCCTTTCAAGCTCAAGGTATTGTCAGATATGAGCACTCTTCCGTAATGATTCCCATTATGGAAGAAATCCTAAGACATGATCTGAATATAATACAAATGCCTTGTCCGGAAAGCCAGTTAGGCGGATGTGAAAACGGGCTAAAGAGAAGTCCGCAAAGCATTGAAAAATATGATACTCCTGAATTCAGGGAAGTATGCGAGAAATCAGCAACTGAGGTGATGGAAAAAATAAAAGCGATTTTTGCTAACGGCTATGAGATAGTAGGCATTTTAGGAATAGAAAATTCTCCTTCATGCTCTATAGAATTGCAATATTCAAATAAAGGAATGTACCACCGATCAGGTCTCTTTATCGAAGCGTTAAAAAAACAGCTTGAAAAAGAAGGTATTAAGATTCCTTTATTAGGAATCAATAGGAGAGGGATGAAGATTACTTTAACGAGGCTGGAACAGCTACTCACTACAGAAAAAGCATCTACAGAACAAAAAGGCCTAACTGAATTTTGATTGCTAACATCTATTTTTGTTAGCTTTTTATTTTAACAATCTATTTAAAAACATATGAAAATTGTCAGTGCATGTCTCTGCGGCATCAACTGTGCTTGGAATGGAAAATCGAAGATCTCACCAAAAGTTCTTGAACTTATTAAATCCGGAGAGCTTATTCCGGTATGCCCGGAACAGCTGGGAGGGTTGAGCACGCCAAGAATCCCCCAAGAAATACAGGGATGCTCCGGCGAGGATGTTTTAGCCGACAGATGCAAAGTTATGAATAAAAACGGTGAAGATGTCACCGCTCAATTTATAAGAGGGGCGGAAGAGGCTTTGAAAATTGCAAAGTTAACAGGTGCCACTGAATTTATCGCCAAATCCAAAAGTCCATCTTGCGGTTGCGGTTCGACCTACGATGGAACTTTCTCCGGCACTTTAATCGAAGGAGACGGCGTAACTACGGCACTTTTAAAACAGAACGGAATAAAGGTGACAAGTGAGGAGGATCTTTAAAAATAACTATTTTATTGTTTCAATATAGTCAGAGCCTCATACCATCTTTTGATATCTCGTACAATGGGGTTTAAATTCTCAATACAGTAGACTACATGAAAAATAACCGCTTGAATGAGCGGTTATTTTTTATACTCATGTATTGAAATCGAACCCCTTAAGATTTGTAAGGTTGACAAATATCTACTTTATTGCTAACGTTTTAAACAATAACGGAGGTGATAAATAGCTCTTTTAAAACAAAAATACACAACGAAAGTTACGCCGACATAGAGATAGAAGAAAAAACATAAAAATGAATCTCCGCGCAGCAAGCTGTCGCGGAATTAGCAAGTTAAAGAAAAAGAGGTAAGACGATGACTAACAAATTGAGATTAATGATCGCCGAGCGCTATGCCTAACAATATTTTGTGCATTAGCAACAAACGCCTCAGCATATACCTGCGTTGGGAATGCTAGAACACAAGTTGTGCAACTATATTTCAGTGAAAGCGAAGCTGCCTCCTTAGCGCTATGGCCTGGATATGCAGCTGATGTAGTGATCTACGAAGCAAAACTCAAAAATATTCCTGTACAAAGAACAAAAAGCAGCATTTCCACGGAAATAAAGGGACACGCAGCCCTAATGCTGGCGCCAAATATTAAAATTCTTCGTAACGGACAATGGCGCTATACTCATGAGATCGCTAACCCCATGGACATAGAAATGTACAAAGAAGAAACATGGGTCTATTTGCTAGATTAAACCCATTACTGCAAATGAATCATTGTATAGATTTTTATAAGAGAGGTTTATTTTCACTCTCTTTTTTTTGTTTTGATAAATTATTTGAAATATATACCACCACAGATGAAATAAAGTAACAATAAATAAAACTTACTATCACAAAAGTTAACAAATTAATGGTCTCTCTTCCATTTTTCCAGAAAGTAAAACCAGAAAGTAAAAAATCCAAAAAGACATTCAAAGAATTATTTATTAAAGAGATAGGTAATAAAAGAACAGAAACTACTATTGAAAGAGCAATCCCAAAAGAAGCGTATACAGAGTCATTATCTATAGTAACAAGAAGAAATGGAAGTGTTAGTACCAAAACAAGAAAAGCTGTTAGTATAATTTTTGCTCGCGTCAATTTAAATATTTTTTTATATGTCTCTTTCATAGCTGCTTATAATTAGTAGATTATACTTTATATATTAGTATTTATATGATAGTAGTCAACTATTTAATAAAAAAAAGGGGGTATTGAGTTTATTTAAACTTCTAACACCATAAAGCCTCATACCATCTCTTGATATCCTGCACGATGGGGTTTAAATTCTCAGTACAGTAGACTACTGCTAAAATAATCCCTTGTTTGAGGGATTATTTTTTGTATACCCACATATTAATATCGAACCCTGTTATATTTAATTACAGAACATACGAAGATTAATACATCCGCCAGTTCTTCATCCACCGAGCCGATCGTTGATTTCTGATCAACACCCATTTTTTCTGCTTTGCGAATTGCTTTAAAAAGCTCACCAACCTCTTCTCCTAGAAGCAAAGATCGTTGTAGAACCGTCTGATCGGTAAACCCCCTTTCCTTCTCAAGCTGGATGACATAATCCTGAAAATCCTTTAAAGTTGGATTTTGTTTCAGCTCTGGCATAATTTTATAAATTATTTTTATTATTAAAAATATATAACACTTAAGTAAGTTAACTTAACTAATCCTGTAAATTCTACAATTTAATACAGTCAAAATTAATCACTAAACGACATAAAACAACAGGTTTACCTGCCGTTTATACTACCAATAACCATTAACCATTATAATATCTCCGTTTTTTCCCAGAACCATGTATATTAGACCTTCTTTTATGAATCCAAAAATGCTGACTTCTTGAACAGACCTGAAGATTTGAAAAACGATTATTTCTTTTATTACCATCTCGATGATGGACAATTTCATTTTCATCAAGAGTTCTGCCAAATATCTTCTCCACAACAGCTCGATGAACTAATTTGCCGCTATTTCTATATCTCTTATATCCATTACTAAAAAAATAACTTTTAAACCTTGAAAACATTTTTATAATTTAAAAATAAAAATTTAACAAAGCAAGTTTCCTTTCTACATTATATCATATTTTTATTTTGATATTTTATACATAAACTTTTTTCCTTTTCACTGAAAATGCCAGCGCGTTCATAAACAACATCACTTCATAATATCTATCGTGTTAACTATATAATCCCTTCTCTCCTTTGCAAAAACAAGCTATAATAAGGTAGAAATTAATCTTATTGTTATGGCTTTAACTACCCCCGAACAGCAAAATGAAGATCAAAACCTTGATCTAACACTCCGACCAAAGTCGCTTCGAGACTTCACCGGACAGGAAAAAATCAAAAATAACTTGTCTATCTCTATTGAAGCTGCGAAAAAAAGAAAGGAGCCGATTGAGCATATTCTTTTTCACGGACCAAGCGGATTAGGCAAAACCACGCTTTCCTACCTTATTTCCAACGAGATGGGAAAAAATATCCGCGTTACTTCAGGACCGACTATTGAAAAAGTCGGCGATTTGGGCGCAATA
The DNA here is from genome assembly GCA_964553695.1 of uncultured Candidatus Saccharibacteria bacterium. Classification (GTDB taxonomy): domain Bacteria; phylum Patescibacteriota; class Minisyncoccia; order JAHIHE01; family JAGLIN01; genus STD2-77. The sequence continues at coordinate 14,232 of CAZKLR010000007.1, forward strand.
CTCACCAATCTGGAAGAAGGAGATATATTATTCATTGATGAAATTCATCGGCTGAACAAGCTTATTGAAGAAGTCTTGTATCCCGCGATGGAAGATTATGCGCTCGATATTATTGTCGGAAAAGGCCCCTCAGCTCGAACTATCAGATTGGATTTGCCAAAATTCACGCTTATTGGAGCGACCACCCGCATCGATTTAATCTCCTCGCCCTTGTTGAACCGTTTCGGCATTACTCATCATCTGGATTATTATAAAAACGAAGAAATCAAGGAGATTATCAAACGATCAAGCGCTATGCTCGGAATTGAAATTGAAGACAAAGCGGCAGAAAAAATTGCAGAAAGCTCCCGGCAAACCCCCCGCATCAGCAACCGGCTTTTGAGAAGAGTGCGAGACTTTGCCGAAGTAAAAGGAAACGGGGCAATCGACGAAAATGCTGTAAAAGAAACTTTTAGACACCTGGAAATTGACTGTTATGGGCTTGATCCTACAGACAGAAAAATTCTGGAAACTATTATTAATAAATTTGAAAATAATCCAGTAGGACTTTCGACTTTGGCTGCCAGCATGTCAGAAAGCAAAGACACTATTGAAAGCGTTTATGAGCCATACCTTTTGCAGCTGGGATTTTTGGTTCGTACTCCGCGTGGCCGACGCGCCACCAAACAAGCCTACGAACATTTGGGAATCAAATACGCTGGAGACAATACGCTTATATAATTCCAATAAAACACAAAAATGGATTACACCATTATTTATGCATTGCTTTTTGTTATGATACCTTTCGCCTCATTTTTGCTTTTCAGCACCCTGATTATTTATCACCTGAAAAAATATGGACTGGAAGGAAATTACAATCGAGCGTCTATATTTATTTATTCCCTGGGAATAATAGCGATTGCAATCACGCTGGCGGAAAGATTCCTATTTATCAACTGGAGCGAAGTGAATGTTGATGATTTTATAGATAGATCCAATTTTAATTTTTCTTCTTCTGAATATTATGAAAGATGAAACACTGAGCAAACTGGAAAAATCATATCAATTTCCAGGCCAAAGAGAAGGTGAAGAAGTAAAGTTTATTTTGCGAAGACACAAGATTACTTTACTGACCGCCTTGCTGTATTTTTGCTTGCTGGCATTATTGCCCCTAATTTTTTATACCCTACTCGCCCCCTATTCATTTCCAATTCTTATAAGTTCCCCTTACAAAGATATCTATTTCATGATTGCAACGATTTATTACGGTTTTTTGTGGATTATAGCTTTTATGGAATGGGTTGATTATTATCTCGACATTTGGATTGTTACCAATGAACGCATTCTAGACATTGAACAAAGAGGGCTTTTCCATCGCATTGTTTCAGAAGTTGATTTAAAAAGAGTCCAAGATATAACCAGCACGGTCGACGGACCAATACAAACTTTTTTCAAATTTGGCAATATTCAAATTCAAACAGCCTCGGAAGAAAATATCGTAAGACCTAAATTAATTCCGCATCCTGTAACAGTCAGAAGAGAAATAATGGATCTGTGCAAACAGGCTCAGGAAAAAAACCGATGGGTGTTCAAAGAAGAAGAATAAATAAAACGAAAATACCACTGCTATCCGCGATGGTATGATTATTATAAAAGCTCGGCACAAACCGAGCTTTTTTATTTGAGTTGTATCCGGAAAATTTTATATATTTGATATTGCGAACTATCTGATTTCTATATATCTTTCATTGCTCTTATATTGCTTATTTTTATCGGTAATCAATATCGAATATATTTTATATCTTCCTGAGATGAAATATCTTTTATCCTCTTCCCAAGATATTTGATAAAGATTGCCGGAACTTTCTTCATCGCTTTCACCAATTTTATAGCTGGCACCGGGCTTGCTAACCAGATTGCCGTCAGAATCATAAATACTGTCAAGCTGATAGTAAAATTCCACTCTCTTCACTCCATTGTCCGATGAAGCCACAGCCCCCAAGTTCAAAGGAAAATCATTGCCAGAAATTGGTTTCAGATAGACAGACTCTCCATTGGAAGAGCTGCCGCCGATAATGATTGCAACCTCTTGCTCCTTGACGCTGCCAATTTTATCATAGGCTTTTATTTTGATAGTATGTTCTCCTTCGTCCACATCTCCAGAAATTCTGTAAGTACCTTCATAAGGAGATTCGGTATAAATCTTCAAGAGATTATTATCAAGGTAAAACTCCACTTGTTTAATGCCATAAGAAGAATATGCCTCGGCTTCAATTTCGACTTTGCCGTCTTTGATAATTTGATTTGCATAAGGTTTAATCACGCGCAGACCCGGCGCATTTTCTTCGCCGCGAAGAGTACATACTTCAGTCGGAATAGTTTGGTTTATTTCACTTCCCATATTAGCCGCAGCCCAAGCCAAAACTCCTGACTCCCATCGGGAGAATTGAGGATCATCTTGCGGTTTGGTCGGATAATCTCCCTGCGGATCGTCTTTATTTACGTAATAAAGAATATTGTGCACTTCAAAGTAACTGCGTTTTTCTTTTTGTTCTTCCGGAGTATTTTCATCGGCAAGCTTGTCGCCGCAAGCTTTATCAATTTCCACTACAACTTCATTCTTGCTGCTGCCATTTAGCACGGCTTTATTAGTATTAATTTTTTCCGGAGCCGTGAACTGCTCTACCGGCTTATCCGCCAAAACGCGCGTCAAGAAATCATTCCAGATCGGAGTTGCAGCACTGACTCCTCCTCCTTGCGTCATCGCCTTGCCGCTATTGTTGCCCGCCCAAACTCCAACTGAAATACTGGGGGTATAACCGACAGTCCAAGCATCTTTATAATCGCTGGTGGTTCCGGTCTTTGCCGCTACCGGCCGGTTTGGAAAATATAATTTACTGCGCGCACCGAAGGTAGGAGTTCGCGCAACATTATCGGAAAGTATGCTGGTAATATTTCGCGCCACTTGCGTATCTAGCACCTGCTTCTCATTAGATTGATATTCTTTAAGAACATTGCCACTAGCATCTTCAACTTTCATAATTCCCGTAACATCGCTACGCTTTCCGTCATTGGCAAAAACCCCGTAAGCTCCCGTAATATCCAAAAGTTTCACGCCTCCGGTTCCCAACACTAACGACAACCCATAATTGTTGCCATTCAAAGTAGTAATACCCATATCATGAGCGGTCTGCACACTGTCTCCTATTCCAGCCAAATACAAAGCTTTCACTGCCGGAATATTCAAAGATCTTCCTAAAGCGCTGCGGATAGTAACCGGACCGGAGTATTGCAAATTATAATTTTTCGGCTCAAAATCTTTTCCGCTTCCATCAGGACCGAAGTTGGTCGGCACATCAAACAAAATAGTATCGGGAGTATATCCTTTTTTGAAAGCAGTAGCATAAACGAATGGTTTGAAAGAAGAACCCGGCTGTCGACTCTCAGAAATAGCAACGTTCACATTTCCCTGCTTTTCCAAATCAAAATAATCTTTGCTTCCCACCATCGCCAAAATTTGCCCCGTTTTCGGATCAGTTGCAACCAAAGCGGCATTGTTGGCATCATATTTTGCCGCATTATATTCCACGCCCTTTTTGACCGCATCTTCCGCGATAAGCTGCATATCATAATCCAAAGAAGTGATAACTTTTAATCCGCCCTTTTCCACCATATCAGTACCGTATTCATTCACCAACTGATCTTTTATATACATTACGAAATGAGGCGCTTTAATTTCAGAAACGAAAGGCTTCAGTCTGGCAAAAATATTAACTTCGGAAGCTTCCTTCGCCTGTTCGTCATTAATATATCCGTCTTTACGCATCTCTTCGATGATATATTTTCTTCTTGCTTCCAAAGCTTCAGGATGGGAACCGTAAGGAAAATAATAAGTGGTGGCTTGAGGAATTGCTGCCAGCATAGCAGCTTCCGCAACATCTAAGTCCTTGGCTGATTTTCCAAAGAAAGTCTGCGAAGCTACTTCCGCGCCGTAAAGATTGGAGCCGTATGGAATTTGATTAAGATACATTTCCAGAATTTCGTCTTTGCTGAATTTTTGCTCAGTTTCCAAAGCCAGAATAATCTCCTTTATTTTTCGAGTATAAGCTTTTTCCGAAGTCAAAACAGAATTTTTTATAAGCTGCTGGGTAATGGTTGAAGCTCCCTGCGCTTTCTCTCCGCTGATAATATCTTTATATATCGCGCGCAATATGCCTTTCGGGTCTATACCGAAGTGTTTATAAAACTTCTTGTCCTCGGTGGCAATAGTCGCATTTATCAAATTGGGAGAAATTTGATCCAATTCAACTATCGTCCGTTTTTCATCACCGTGAATCTCATAAAGCAGAATGTTTCCGGTCTTATCATAAATTCTTGTTGACTGCGCCACGGAACGATCAGAGATTTTGCTCGGGTCAGGAATATCTTTGGAGAAATAAATGAATGCCGCCGCCATAGCAAAAAATCCTAAAATCGCCACTACCGTTACAAGTCTTGCCAATACCGAAAAGATTTTTTTAGACTTCAGCTTTTTTTTACTGGCATTATTCCTCAAAGAACTTTCTGACTTTGCAGCCATACCACGTCTATGACCTGAAAACAGAGAACCAAAAAAACCGGACAATCGTGAGCCGACGCCCTTGCGTTTTTTATGGAACATCCCCTTTTTCTTCTGCATCATCTGCAAAATATTATCTTCGCTTTTTGCAGAATAACCGCTATAAGCACTATTGCGGCCGCTGTTTGTTCTATATTTTTTTCTTACCGCCATTGTTATAAATTATTGAATATATGAGCTATTATTTTATAAAAAACAAAGTGTTTAGTCAACATCTATATTATAGTATATTTTAGGATTTTTTAAAAATTTCAATCGGCTTGTCTCAAAATAATCACTATGTTAGACTTAGTTAAGCCATTAATATTGATTAAACCTATAATTATGCAAGAACCAACAACCGATTCGAAGAAAATTGAAACACTCTTAAACCATAATGTCGAAGAAGTAATTGTACGCCAAAGCCTGGAAGCAAAACTCAAATCAGGAAAAAAATTGCGGATCAAATTAGGAGCCGACCCGTCGCGGCCGGATCTTCATTTGGGCCATTCCATTGCTATTCGTAAGCTCAAAGAATTCCAGGAGCTTGGGCACCAAGTGGTATTTATCATCGGAGATTATACCGGAATGATCGGCGATCCGACTGGGAAATCAAAAACCCGCAACGCACTTTCGCGTGCTGAAGTCCAAGAAAATGCCAAAAGCTATATGGAGCAAGTCGGAAGAATTCTGGATATTGAAAAAACGGAAATCCGATACAATAGCGAATGGTTTGAAAAATTAAGCTTTGAGGAAGTTTTGAAACTGACCGGAAAATTTACAGTGGCGCGAGTTTTGGAAAGAGACGAATTTACCAAGCGTATGAAGGAAGGCAGCGACATTGCCGTTACCGAAATGCTCTATCCGATAATGCAGGCTTATGACTCCATTATGGTCCAAGCTGATGTGGAAATCGGCGGTACGGATCAGAAATTTAATATTCTTGCCGGTCGAGAACTGCAAAAGAAGATGGGAATGGAACCGCAAGACGTCATAACCTGTCCTCTCTTAGTTGGCTTGGATGGTGTTAACAAAATGAGCAAGAGTTTGGATAATTACATCGGCATCAGCGAAAATGCCAACTCAATGTTCGGAAAAATAATGTCTATTTCCGACGATATGATATTTTACTATTTCAAGCTGCTGACAAACAAAACTCCAGAAGAATTGCAGCAGATCCAAAATGTGCTTGGCGATAAAAATCAGAATCCGCGCGATTTGAAAGTTGAGCTGGCCAAAGAAATAATCGCCATTTACCGCACTCGGGAAGAGGCGGAAGCCGCTGAAGAAGAATTTAACAGAATTTTCCGTGAGAAACAAAAACCGACTGAAATACCGGAAATAAAACTTGAGAGAAAAGAATATCCGATTCTCGATCTCCTCGCCGAAACCGGGCTTATTGCCTCCAAAAGCGATGGACGCCGGCTTATCGAACAGGGCGGCGTACGCGTAAATGATGAAGTGCAAAATGATATAGAAAAAATAATATCAATCACAGACGGAATGGTCTTACAGATCGGAAAGAGAAAGTTTGTGAAGATTGTTTTATAATCCACAAAAACAGATTTTTATAAAATTCATATAGATTTTAAAAAATCTGTTTTATTTTGTCCATTTGTATTATTTTTTAGAAACCTATAATTCATACTTTTATATATGTCATTCCGGACTTGATCCGAAATCTAAGTTATAAG
>CAZKLR010000008.1:0-9880 GCA_964553695.1 uncultured Candidatus Saccharibacteria bacterium
GCTATTTGGGATATTATAGTTTATTGTAAAAATGTATAAATTGTGCTATTTTATGTATGTAATTAAAAATAAATTTTATATATGGCAGAGAATAGCAAAGTATCAGAGGAGGAGGTGCGACATATCGCGGAATTGGCGCGTATCGAGCTTACGAATGATGAAATTGAAAAATTCACGCGAGAAATCTCAGACATCTTGGGTTATATTGCGCAGCTGCAGGAAGTTAATACGGACAAAGTTGAGCCGATTTCACAAGTGACTGGCAAGATAAATGTGTTTCGGGAGGATGTAGCGGAAGATTCAGATGAAGAAAAGAAAAATATTATGGCAAAAAATTATCCTGATAGCCAAGATGGATATATAAAGGTAAAACAGGTGCTATAATTTTGATAGATAAAATTTTAAAAATATGGAAATCAAGGATTTAGATATAAAGACAGCTGCAAAAGGTCTTCGAGAAAAAGAGTTTTCCTCGGTTGAACTTACGAAAGCTTGTTTTGAAAGGATTAAAGCTACTGATGAAAAATTGAAGTCTTTTATAACCTTAACAGAGGATTTGGCGATAAATAAAGCTCAAGTAGCGGATGAAAAATTAAAAAATGGAGAAGGCAGCGCGCTCTTGGGAATTCCGGCTTCCATCAAAGATGTGGTGCTTACAAAAAATATTTTGACTACAGCTGCTTCAAACATACTTAAAAATTATATTCCCGCCGAAAATGCGACTTTGATTGACAGGTTAAACGCGGAGGGAATGGTAATGCTTGGTAAGGTGAACTGTGATGCTTTTGCGCACGGGTCTTCAACGGAAAATTCAGATTTTTTTACCAGCCGCAATCCTTGGGATTTGGACAGGGTACCAGGAGGATCTTCCGGAGGATCGGCGTCTTCAGTTGCAGGCGGACAATGTCTTTATTCTATTGGAACCGATACGGGCGGATCGATCCGCCAGCCGGCATCTTTTTGCGGATTGACCGGACTTAAACCTACCTATGGTCGAATTTCCCGCTATGGACTTATATCAATGACTTCTTCCACCGATTGTCCCAGTATAATGACTAAGACTGCTGCGGATGCGGCAATAGTCTTGCAGGCAATTGCCGGTGAAGATAAAAAAGACGCAACCACTTCTTCTGCTTCTGTTGTTGATTATCTAAAAGAAATGGAGAAGTTTGATATGAAAGGCCTTCGCATTGGAATGCCAAAAGAATATTTTATTGAAGGACTTAATCCTGATATTGAAAAGTGCGTAAAGGACGCAATTGCTAAACTTAAGGAATTGGGAGCGGAAATTGTCGAGATTAGTTTACCTCACACGAAATATGCTGTGCCGACTTATTATATAATTACTCCTTCCGAGGTCAGTTCCAACTTGGCCAAATTTGACGGCATCCGATTTGGTTATTCTGCGGAAAGCGATCCTGATACAGCCGTGAAAGATTTGATGGAAGTTTATACAAAATCCAAAGGCAAAGGATTCGGCAGTGAAGCAAAGAGAAGAATTATGATTGGTACATATGCATTGAGCAGCGGTTATTATGATGCTTATTATCTTAAAGCGCAAAAAGTGCGTGCGCTGATTAAAAAAGATTTTGATGAAGTTTTTGATAAAATTGATGTTATTATTGTGCCGACTGCGCCAAGTGTTGCTTTTAGAGTTGGCGAGCATAGCGATAATCCTCTGGAGATGTATCTGGGAGACATTTTCTTATCTGCTGTTTCTCTGGCTGGGCTTCCTGCAATTTCCGCGCCTTGCGGATTTATAAAACCGTCTGACGGGGAAGTGGAAATGCCGGTAGGAATGCAGATCATTGGCAAACCCTTTGATGAAAAAACTATTTTAGGCGTTGCCGATATCTATGAGAAGAATTCAAACTGGCTTTCCAGAAAGCCTGCCATCTAATTCAACTTTATGATTTTTGAGCATTTATTAATCCAGGCAGCTTATCCGGTTATAAAGATAGGAGAAGCTAAATTCGTGCTTTGGTGGTGGCCATACATATATACATTTGTGAAGAATCTGTATATATTGATGACTATCCTAATTCTTGTTGCTACGGTGGTGCTTTTTTCCCGTTTCAAAACTTTAAGAACCAATCTTTATGAATCTATAGAAGAGGCTCTTGAATCGGGAAAGTTTTCCAAAGATAAAGCTCAGAGAAAATGGGAAGAAATTAAAGAATTCTCTCAGTCGGAAGATGACGAAAAAATTAAAAAAGCTATTATTGCGGCAGAGGAAACATTGGATAGCATATTAAAGGCGGGGAATTTTCCCGGGGAGAATCTGGCAAAACGCGTTGAAAAAATTCCGGACAATCAAATCAATTTTAAAGATGATATTATATGGGCTTTTAAGTTTAAAGAGCGGATGCAAAAGGAAATTGATTTTGAATTAGACAAAGAGGAAGCTCGAAGAGCATTTTATATTTTTGAAAGAACATTAAAAGAACTAAATGTTTTGTAAAAAAATAATAACGTGATATAATATATAAAAATAAATATTATATTTTATGCCATCAATAAATTTACTTCCAGAAGATTTTGCCATTGAGTCATACAAGAAGAGAGAGAAGGTCCTTGTCTATCTTCTGGCTGTATTTTTTTTACTGTTTTCTGCTGTTGCGGTTGCAGGAGCTGAGATAAAGAAAAAAGATGTTCAGAAAGATTTGGAAGTTCTTGATACTGAGATTAATTCTGTGGACAGCAAGATCGAAGAAGAAATTAACGATAACGAATTACTCTCTTCCGAATATGATAAAAATGACATTGAGAAACTCTTAAATGAACACTCCTATTTTTCAAAAGGTCTGGATTTTTTGAAAGATAAAATAATAAAAGACGTCTACTTGCAAACTGCTAAATTTTCCAAAAATGAATCCGGAGAGTTTGAGTTGGAAATAGCAGCCGGAGTCAAGGATTATAATGCCGCCGCGGCCCAGATAGTGGCATTAAAAGATTCTTATTGGGTGAAAGATGTAAATATAAAAACCATTGATTCGGAAAAAGGCAATGAAACCATTATGTCCGGAACGATAACTCTAAAGAAAGAACTTTTTGTTTTTTCTGAACAATATTGGAATTTTGGCTTGGAAGTTTTAACTGCTAATTCGAACAGATACATTTCGATTGATGCTTATACGGCTGTTTTGAAGAAGGTAAAAGATGAAAAAACCAAGGAGGAAAAAGAGTATATCTCTGTTACCTTTAAGGGTAAAGCTTATAAAGAAAGCGAGCTTGATAATTTCGAAACAAAATTAAAAGCGGATAATTTAAACATACAAAGTATAGAGATAAAAAGGGATAACCCTTCTCAAACGGTTGCTGGTGTTATCAATTTTAAAGGGGAGATGCTAGTAAAACATTAGACATAGATGATAAATCTAAATTTATTATGAAAAATTACCAAATTAATTCCAAAGTTGCTTCCAATGTTAACAATAATAAAGATATTGTAATTTTGTTTCTTTCTTTGGTTGCAGCCGGGGGAGTGTTTTATTTTATCGCAGGTCCTACATATAAAAGCTATTTGGTGACCAAGGAAGAAATAAAACTAAAACAAAACAACCTGGAAAATAAAAAAGAGCTTTTGGATAATATAGAAGAGTTTAACAAAGAGAATAAGAATTTATCAGTCGATGTGGATAAGTTGAAAGTTTTTATCTCCAATAGGAACAACTATGAAGATTTTTTGGCGCTTATAAACAGTTTAGCGGCCAGCGACAATTTGCAAATATATAATTTTTCGGTGGAGGATGTGAAGAAGATTGCTAGCAAGAATAACAAGGAGGTGGAAACCAGCAGATTGCAAGAAAAGGTTGTGGGATTTGCTGTTAAGGGAGATTTCTCAAATTTTTCTCATTTTATAAGAACTTTGGAAAATAGTATTCCCTTTGTTCAGGAAGATTCTATTTCAATCAGTTTTGAGGATGCAGCGAAAGCAGCAGCTGCAAGCAGCAACGGAGAAACACAATCGATAAACCTATATCCTTCTCTGACATATGAAGTATCGTTTAAATTCGTCTATTATTAAAGATGGAAAAACAAATATCTAAAAAAGTAAACGCAAAGTTGAAGAGATTTAAAAGAACATTTTTTGGTTTTTTTGCCGTTCTGATTTTCTTTATTGTATTCTATTATTTTTTTCTGTCTCAGAAAGCCTCCGAGAAGGATGTTCCTAATTATGCTGCCTTAAAAATTGACAGTTATCAGGAATACAAGAGTTCTATCAGTAATACGCAGAAAGGAATTAAGGCTTTAATAGAAAACAAACAATTGGAGCAAATCAATTATTATAAAGATCTGTTTAAAAACCTCAATTTAGAAAAGAAAGACAATCCTTTTGTGAAATTCTTCTAAATATTACATTTCATTTAAAACATTATGGAAAACAAAAACGATACTGGATTTCATTTTAAAAACAAAGAAGGCAGAAATAAACAGGCGAGAACTATAAAAATTTTTATGTTTCTGCTGTGTTCTATCTTTATTATCTTGTTGACATATATAGTTGGAGGACTTCTTATTCTAAATAAGGGGGGTAATATTAATGAAGAACAAGGAGCTCAACAGATTTTTGATTTTGACGGTCATTTTAAGGAATGTACCCTCCTGATTGAAAATTGTCTTGATGAAACTTGTAATAAATATCAATATTGCAGCGATAAAAAATATAAAATTTGTCGTGTCTATGATTGTAAAAGTTCTTTTGGTATAGGAACGGAAGATATGGCAGGTGAGATAGATTTAAAGAATATAGAAAAGCCTGATCAAGAGAAAATAATTGCAAAAAAAGCCGATTGCCAAGGTGATCTGGAAATTATAAGCAAACAATGCGTAGACGGTAAAATGCAAATTATGGCAAAAGTCGGGACTGCCGGGGAATGTGTTGTAAGTAATTTTGTAGTTTTTTTCAAAGAAACAGGTTTTAAGACTAGCAGTTTTTCCTCTACTGAAAATAACCAATATCTGATAACCTCTAAATACTGCGGCGAGCTTGAAAAAATTGTGGCCGTAGGTGAAGGCGGTATTGCAATAAAAGAAAAGAAATTTTAATATAAACTGCTTCTGGTTTGTTGCTTTATAATCCGAAGCTTTTTAATAACACTTATAATTAATAAAAAAAGATGGAAAACGAAAACAAAAATGGCGGCTCGATTTTGGCAAATAAGACGGAGCTTATAAAAATGTTTATGTTCATATTGTGTTTGGTTTTTGTTTTATTGCTGGTTTATATCGTTGGCGGCTTGCTGCTAAATAGGAACAGTTTTTATAATGCGAATGATAAAATTGCCAGCGAGGCGGATGCTTATTTTAAAGACTGCAGTATTTTAGAAGGAAATTGTACCGATACAGATTGCGGATTTTATTCTTTATGCGATGGACATAAGACTTGCAGAATTTATGATTGTGGAAAAGAATATGGAGTTTATGCAATAGATATCAAAGATAAATTAAATGCCAAGAAGGTAGCAAAACCGGATATGGAAGCTATCGAAGCAAAAAAAGCAGCTTGCAAAGGGAGCATGGAAATACTGGAACAAAATTGCGTAGACGGTAAAACAAAATTAAAAGCTAAAATTACTACAAAAGGGGAATGCAAGATAGATCAATTTACTTTATACTATGAAGGAATTGGCGCTCAATCTGGTACTTTTAGCTCAGCCGAAGGGGGTATTTATGAAATCACTTCTAACGTTTGCGGGCAGCTTTCCTCAATTGTTCCCGCTGCCGAAGGGGGAATTGCTTTAGAGTTTTAATTTTTTGTTAAGATAAATTTGATACCATTAATAAGATAAAAACAAAAATATGAATTCATTTTTAATTTGTAGATTCAAAGAAAAAAAAGTTTGGATGTTTTTATTGTTCACTTTTTTCTTTGTTTCTTCTTCAGTTTGCAATGCTGCGCCTCCTTGCAGCGGATATTCCGGTTCTCAGAAGCGCATATGTCAGATCAAGAATTCTACTGTAGTAACTACCAGCACTACGGATCAGGATAGTTGGTACGATATTACTAATACCGATACGGCATTACATGATTTTGTTGTGTGTGATGATCCTGCAAGCGCCAATTATATTACTTATGATACATATTCTCCCACTAATCCTCTGTATTGCAATGATCAAAGCGGCACGCAGCATTTTGAGCACGACGAGTATTATTCTTCAGACGATCTTGGTTCTGATATGAATATAAATACTGTCGCTAAGAATTTCAAGATAAGAGCGGAAGCTTCTGCTGATAGCGGAATTAGGGATATAAGAATTGAATGGAAGAATGGTGGCACAGGTACTCCAGATTCTTGGGCTGATGCCAGATATGAATTTTGTCCGGGAGGAATTTGTGAAATTTGCCGAGAAGGAGGAACCTGTATGCATCCGTCTATTTACGTCTCCGAATTGAGCACAAAAACCGACGGAAGTCAAAATGTTTTGTGGTTTAGGGTTATCGTTTCGACCAATGCCGGAGAGTCTATTGTTACCGGAGAGGATATAGATGTCAGTATGACTCCTGTTTTGGATAAATATTATCGATTTCCTATTTGTGGTAAAGATTGTGTGATAGCTTGTGATGGAAATACTAAACCAACTGTCACAAATCTTACTGCTACGGAACACTGCGCTGCAAATTTACCTCACGATCTCAGTTGGACTACAAATGATGCTGACGGGCAGTCTGAATTTTATTTAGAAATAACCAATCCGGCTACTGGTAAAACTTATACTAAAAGCGGTACATATGACACCACCGTTTCTCTTGCGCCGGGAACTTTAGTGGGAGGGGATTTGGAACCAAACACGACATATAGCTGGCGATTAAGAGTTAGAGATAATCTTTCGGATGTGTATTGCAGAAAATGGTCTACATGGTTTGATGGTCCATCATTTACAACCTGTTCTTCGTGCGGTGGCAATACAGCACCTTTGGTTACTACTAATGTAGTTACTCCTCCTGCAGATTTCTGTACGGTAGTGGGATTACCCTACCAGTTCAGTTGGAATGTGAATGATCCTGACGGGCAATCAAAATTTGACATAGAAGTTTGGGAGCAGGGTAATATGGCAGCAACTCTCCGCAGCGCGTCTTTCAGCTATTCTACTCCTACATTTACCGCAAACTCTGGCGTTTTTGGAGCAGGAAAAGATTTGGACTATGGAAAAACTTATGATTGGAGAGTAAAAGTGACCGACAATTATGCAGATGCTGCTTGTCGTAAGGATTCTGGCTGGGTTGCCGGTCCTTCGTTTACAACTATATCCGATCCTTATCCGCAGGTTGATTTTGAATATATTTGTCCTGGTTCTGATTGTAATCTTATGGAGGACATTCAATTTAATGCTGATGATCCGGATTCTACTCCTGATAATTATGATTACAAGTGGTTTATATTTGACAATACAACGCCGGCGAATTGGGCTACTACCACTCCGGTAATGGAAGGGAAGGATGTCGTTAAAAAATTTCCTTTAAGCGATAACACGCAAAAAGAAGTAACACTGTGGGTGATTAATAAAACTGATGATTCAGCCTGTTGCCATAAAACTAAATCTTTGTCTTTAACTAGAACTCAAGCTAGCTGGACAGAAGTTCCGCCAAATAACAATTAATTTTATTTCTGTTTTTTCAGATTTGTGATGAAGAGGTAATTAATGAATAGCTAAGTCATTTATGAAGAATGCCTATAAATTTCTAATTTTGGTAGTGATATTCTCATCTTTGTATTGTTTCTTTCCATCTCAAAAAGATGGAGAGAAACAAGTTTCAAAGGCTTTAGAAGTTACTGCAAGAAAACCTGTAGATATTATGCTGGTTATTGATCGTTCGGCCACTATGGGAAATGATTCAAAGCTTGCCATTGCCAGGTCTTCAGCTTCTTATTTTGTTGATAAAGTAACATTATTTCCGCCTGATGGCATTTATGCCAGTGAAAATAATCAAATTGGGTTGGTGGCTTTTAATAATAATACTAGCACTGAATATTTGACAACTGATTTTAATCTTGTTAAATACAGAATCAATGATCCTGTGCCGACAGGTTTTTTGTCAGAAGCTATTAGTTATAGAAAAACTTATCTTGGGGCTAAAGAAGCATTTAATCTTTTATCGTCTTCAACCAATTACTATGCCGAGAAAGTTATGATTGTGGTGACGGACGGACTTCCTGATGATACGGATAATGGAGCTATCGCTAGCGCAAAAGACAGTGGCATAAGAGTAATAAGTATAGGAATTAATACAGATACTACTCCGGAAGCAGTGAGAGTGATGGAAAATTATACAAAATCCATATCTTCCGCTCCTTGTAATTGTTTTTTTGTAAATAAGTATTATCCAAATCATCCTGAAGAAACCTTGGAAAATTGTAATTCTGTTCCTGCTGCGGATTTGAATGCCGCAATGGGTATTGTCTACGACACCATAACCACTGCTATTTTTGAGGACCTTCCTCCAATAGTCAATGTTTCCAAATTTCCTGACGGCGCTCTGTTTAAGACGGATAAGCTTAATGTAATTGCTAATGCTTCTGATGACATTGGCTTTAAAAATTTTTATCTTCTCTGGGCAAAAAATACGGATTGGGATAATGAAAGCCTAAGACAAAGAATAGATTCTGCTAATTTGTCCGTGGTTGGCGAGGACGGAAGAAAGCATGCGTATGTAAGCACCGGAGAACTGGGACCGTTTAATGAAGGGGAGGTTATAAACTACCAGGCGGTTGCTATTGATGGAAGTGATAACGTAGTCAAAGTGGATGAAAGCGGGCCTAAAAGCATAGGCGTTGCCAGTTCAACGCTTGCTGTTCCTAATTTGTATAGAAATACGAACAATAAAATATATTTAAATATCAATGATCCAAGCGGTTCTGCATATTACAACAATGATTTTTATATAAACATATCTTCCCCTGATGTTTCGAACGCAATAAATAATGTAAAGATGACTAGGGTGGATAATGGCAATACCTATAACCCGCAATATTATTATGATTTTAATCCCGGGTGCGATTGGTCTTTTGGTTTTATCCAAGATGGATCTAATCATAAATATGCCGAAAATATTTCTGTAGACATTTCTGTTAAGGTTTACAGCTCGGATTTGGGGCAGCGAGATTTGGTTTCTTCTACTGACAATATTCTTACTTCTTCTTTTGAAGGAAGTTCTTGGGTGGGAACTTGTTCAAACACCATTAACGATGATTGTGACTATTTACTGGGCGGTGAAGAAATTATCGATAATCAAGAATTGGTTTGTGATACTACTCCTCCCTCCATATTTATTACTCGAACTGTGCCGGATGAGAGTTCAGAAGTTTATGATTATACAAATTCTATAACTTTGCAGTCTGAAGCTTATGATAGCGACAGTTCGGTTATTAGAAATACAATCTATTATAAAAAGACTGATGATAGTTCTTGGAGTACCGCTTTTGATTGCAATGATGCTAATTATGATGGAAAATGCGATGAAAATACAAGCAAGAATATCGCAAATTATTCAGTTGACATAAATTCAATCTTTCCTTTAAATCCCGGAGTGAAGGTTGAGTATTATTCAAAAGCAGTAGATAGCTCTGGAAATAACAATATCGGAACTTCAGAAATTAAATCTTTTATTGTTAGAAGCGGAGAATGTTATGAAAAAAATGATCTGGAAGCTTGTGCTATAAATACTAGCGGTGTTTGTTGCGGAGGGGTTTGTAACTCTTCTATAATTGATTCTGGCTTTGATATTAGTTGTGCTAAGGAAATTTGCGATGGCACCTTATGGAAACGGGTTGCAGATGTTTCTAAAAATACGCTAACTTGCGCTAAAAACAGCGGAGAAACTGACGGATGTTTCTCCGCCGCGCCAACTTCTCCTCTTTTCCCGAATTCATATCCTTCT
>CAZKLR010000008.1:9980-17728 GCA_964553695.1 uncultured Candidatus Saccharibacteria bacterium
CAGATAGCCAATTATAAGATTTTTTGGCAGGTAAATAATGGATCTTGGCAGGAAAAAGATTGCGGTTCTTGCAGCTCAACTACCGATGCCGAGGCTTGCAGTTGTGTTCAAGAAATAGGTCCTTTCGTGCAAGGTGATTTTGTTCAATATTATATGAAGGCGGAAGATAACAGTCCCAATCATAATATAAAATATGTTGGAAGAAATGGAGGATTGAGCTATAAATATTTTGATGGAATGAATTTTGAAACTTTCCTAGGCAGCGATATTGATGCAAACGTTAGCCATTCTTGGGGAGGAAATATTATTGTAAATTCTGATAATGTTTGGGAGAATCAAGCTGATACGATGAGCATGATTTGGGAAGGGCTTATAAAGCCCCCATCTCTCGGAGCTTATACTATTTACATTAAGACTGATGATGGAATTCGTGTCTATTTGAATGGTTCTAGTACCCCATCTGTTGATAAATGGCTTTCTCATGTTGCTACCTATACAATAGATATAAATGTCACTTCCCTCACTCCTATTCCTATAAAAATTAATTGGTTTGAGAACGGCGGGAATGCCGTAATGCAGCTAGGATGGAAGCCATATGGAGGAACGGAGGTCTATCCTATTCCTTCTTCAAATTTAATTTCTCCTTATGTTTTTGCTGTAAGAGATGATGCTTGCTATAGTATAGATAGCAGTTATAGTTCCGCCGTAACTTCAGTTGCTTTGGCAAATATTTCTAATACATGCACATTGAATTCTACAACAGGTATTTGTTGCGGAGGTTATTGTGATGTTACTCCAGAGCCGTCTTCATATAGCGAAGAATGTAGGGTTAATTCTTGCAATGGCATAAATTGGATCTATGATAGAACAAATTATTTAGGTGATAACAAAGACGGTTCTTTCTGTGGATCTGCTGGCACTTGTTTTGATTATTATTCCGGTTGCCAAGGGGAAAATAAATGCTCTGCCGGTTTATGTATTGCAGATCCGACGAGTATAAAAGTGGATAAATGCGAGGGGAATATATTTTCTGATTATGGTTGTTCATCAGGTCTTTGTTCCTTGATAAGTACCGGACTGGATTGCTCTCTGGATTCTGATAATAATGGAAGCTGTGATTGCAATTGCGGAGGGTATAATTTTAAAGAAAAAGCATATTCGTCTTTAAAATTTAATGGAACGAGCGATTTTGTCTATCTTCCGAATGCAATTTTTACTTCCAATCAATCTTCATTCAGTGCCGGAGCCTGGATAAAGACAACTTCCAGTACTTTAATGAATGTGTTCGGAGGAAATGCTGGTGCAGCCTTGTTTATGAGCGTGTATAACAATAAAGCAGCATGGTATAACGGTTCAGGCTGGTTCTATTCAACAGTCAATGTCAATGATGGAAATTGGCATTACATATATTATACTTTGAATAGTGGAAGTTTATATTCAATATATGTTGATGGAGTTTTAAGCAATTCCATCAGCGCCAGTTCTTCTTCCTTTTATACCTACGGGAAAAACATAAGTTATATAGGCAGGCGAGGGAATGCAACTGACAGATATTTCAACGGAAGTATAGACGAGGTGCGCATTTACGATCGAGCTCTTTATGCGGAGGAAATTAAAGATCAGTATGAAGGTAATAATTTTAGTTCTAATGGTTTGGTTGGTTATTGGAATTTAGATGATGCTAAGAGTGGAAAGGCCACTGATAGCTCTGGCAATAACAAGACTGGATATTCGAGTAATACTGGATTATTGGGGGGCGGAATTACGAGTACCGCTATGCCGACATGGACAACTGCTGGAAAATTTGGGAGTGCTTTAAGTTTTGATGGAGGGGATATTGTAAATCTCAATAGTTTGCCTGTGTCGACAACTACCGGTTCCAAAGTTACTGTAGAATTTTGGATGAAATGGAATGGTGGCAACAGTCAGATGCCTTTCGGCTGGAATAATTATGATTTATATTTTTTAAATGGTTATTTTGGTTATAATACAAGCGCTAGTGATTTATGGGGAGTCTCTTCTAGCGGTCTTTCTGGGAGATGGGCTTATATCACTGCTGTATTTAATAATGGGGATGCAAAATTATCTGAACTTTATATAGATGGAGTAAAGCAAAACCTACTACAAAAAGTAGGATCTACTGGATCCAGAAGTGTTGCTTCTAGGGCAGGTATTGGTGGGTGGACACAAAATGTTTCTTTTAGGTTTAATGGTCTTATCGATGAAGTTCGTATTTATAACCGTGCTGTTTCAGATACTGAAGCGGTACAACATTATAAAGGAATTTTTGCAGATGACGTTAATCTTGTGGGGTATTGGAAGCTAGATGAAGGGACAGGGGTTGCTGCCTATGATAGCTCTATAAATGGTCCTCAATGGATGAAATATTATTCAGATGTTACTGAAAATAATGTACCTGCCGTTTGGAAAGTTTGTAGTGATGCGAAAGACAATGATTGTGATGGAGTGGTTGATAAATGGGAACTCGATTGTGACGGTAAGGCACCGGATCTTAGTTGGGTATTAAAAAATGCTGATAATGAAGATATTTTTGGAAGCAATAGTCTGGTTGAGATGAAAGATAGTGATATCCAAAACGTTGGGAAAAATCTAACAGTTGAAGCTGTTGCTTACGATGATTCCGGAGTGTCGCAAACAACAATACAATGGACTACTGATAACTGGAATACGTTAGGCGGAACTCAGAGTTGCGGCCAGACGGACTCTTCTACTTGTCAGGTGTGTATCCAAGGGGGCAGTTGTGAGAATAACTCCAGTGGTACTATTTCTGCTAATGGCTCAAATTTTATCGAGGATAATGACGAAGATTCTCCTAAATTTTGGGTGAATGATGAGTGGAAAAATGGAAGATTGCAGATTATAGAAGGAGGAGCTGTTACCAGAGAATTTACCATTGCCTCAAATACTTTGAATAGAATATTTGTCAGCGACTGGGGGAGCGAGGGCGCTCCTGCTGTTGGAGTTTCATATAAAGTTTTAAAAAATGCCGACCTTATTGATCCGTCT
This sequence comes from uncultured Candidatus Saccharibacteria bacterium, assembly GCA_964553695.1. Taxonomy (GTDB): domain Bacteria; phylum Patescibacteriota; class Minisyncoccia; order JAHIHE01; family JAGLIN01; genus STD2-77. The sequence goes on from CAZKLR010000008.1 coordinate 13,008, forward strand.
ACTCTGTCTGCTGAGACGGTATTAAAGATAAAAACTTGTGCCTGGGACAGAAGTACAAATAGTAACTCTCAGTGTACCGATGAACGCGTGGTTACGATTATAAATTCGAACGAGCCGCCAATTGTTAGTAATCCAATAAGTGTAGATCCTGTAAGTTTCTGTTCAAACGGATTGAAGTACAGGCTGACTTGGAATTACGATGATTCTCCTTATGGAATAGGATCTATCGATGAAAATAATCAGTTTTCATATCTAATTCAAATTAAGAGAAGCACTACAACTGATTGGGGCAGTTCGGATGTCGTTAATATTTATAAACCCTTGTCGGTCCATTATTATGATATTAATGATGAAGATTTTAAGAATTTGTTAACTACAGATCCAAATGATTATATCTTCAAAATAGAATACGGTTCTAAAACTTATGATTGGAGAGTTAAAGTTGTTGATGATGAAAACGATCCTTATAAAAGAGAATCCGATTGGTCTGGCGTTGATAGCTTTACGACAGAATTATACAGGCATCCTTCAGTAGATTTTTCAGTAGATCCGGATTGTGTTATCAGTAATGCGGGCAATGCGAGTACTGATTGTTTCTTTGGCTATCCAATAAAATTTACTTCATCTGCGCAAGTTTTTGTTGAATGCGGGACTGATAATGACTGCAATTCAACAAATAAAGTCCAGTGCAGTACTTCTGGAATCTGTATGGCTTGTGTAAATAGCGATCAATGCCATGATAAATTTGGGAATGATTGGGAATGTAATAGCGGCGTATGCTCACAGAATACTTCTTCGTCTTGTGATTTGAACAGTGATAATTGTCTTGCTCATGATATGGCAAAATGTGACGAAACATCAAATTTATGTGTTGGGTGTAGCGAAAATGCTCAATGCAAGAAATTCAATACGGGAGCTACTTATTATTGCAACGCAGGCGTGTGTACAAATCGTTCTAATGGCAATTGTTATAATGACGGTTCCGGTTGTGTGGTTTGCTCGGATGACGAAGTATGCAGGCAATATAACACAGGAAAGGATTATGTATGTAATGATGGCATTTGTGAGAATTATGAATACAGACAATGGTTTTTTGGAGATGGGTCAAACACTATTCCTGCAAGCACTGAACTAAATCCGGAAAAAATTTATGTTAATTCTGAAGTTGATAACTATCTGGTTACCTTAAGAATAAAAGATTATAATGGAAACGTGTGTGAAGCAAAGAAAAACATAACTTTCGGCGGAAGAAAGTATCCTAAATGGAATGAAGTTTCCAGCGGAGTTTCGGAATAGATTGAGACGTTCTCAATATGCTATAATAAGATAAAGAGCATGAAATTATAAGTTTTGAAATAATAAAATATGAAATTCAAATATAAAGCTATAACCATAAGCGGAAATGAGCAGCTTGGCAAGATAGAAGCAAGTACCAAAGATAAGGCTATCGAATTGTTGCAAAAACATCGTTTGGTTATAGTTTCCATAGAGCCTATAAAAGAGATGTTTTCTTTTTCTAGATTTTTTTCTGGGATTAGAAAGGTAAATAACAAAAAAATAGTAATGTTCTCAAAAGAACTTTCGATTTTGTTGTCTTCCGGCGTTTCTTTGGTTGAAGCTTTGAGAATTCAATATGAGCAGGAAGAAAGCGCTTATTTCAAAGAACAAATTTTTGCTATTACCAGTATGGTTGATGATGGAGACACTTTTTCGAGCGCTCTTGCTCATTTTCCCAATACATTTTCCGATTTCTTTATTAATATTGTGAAATCGGGTGAAGTGTCCGGTAAGATGCAAGAGTCCCTTCTTCATTTGGCTGATTATGTTGAAGGTAATTACATGCTTACTGCCAAAGTAAAAAACGCTATGCTTTATCCGGCGGTTATTATGCTTGGTTTTTGTGCGGTTGGAATAGCGATGATGGTATTCGTAGTTCCGCAATTGGTGGGTATTTTTAGGGAAAGCAACGTGGAATTGCCTTTGCCTACCAGAATTTTGATAGCAGTTAGCGATTTTTTGACTAATAATTTTCTGCTATTTGTTCTTATTGTAGTAGTTGGCGGTTATCTTTTTAAAGTTTATTCTAAGACGGCTAGGGGAAAAGAAAAAATTGACACGTTGATTCTAGTAATGCCGCCCTTCAAAGAACTTTTCAGAAAATTTTATCTTGCTCGATTTACAGATAATCTCGCTATGCTTATCGGAAGCGGCGTGCCTATCATAAATGCGTTGCAGATTTCCGGTGATGTAGCTGGAAATGAAGTCTATAAAAAAATTATATACAGCAGTGTCGATGAAGTTAAAATAGGAGGTTCTATAGCTTATGCTTTCGAAAGAAGCGACTATGTTTCTCCAATGGTTTCGAAAATGTTGAAAATTGGAGAAAGAACTGGAAAGTTGGAAGTAGTTTTGAAAGACGTAGCCGATTTTTATAGCAAAGAAGTGGATATTGCGGTCGATGGACTTACTTCCATCATCGAGCCAATTCTAATTCTTGTCCTAGGTGCCGGCGTGGCTGTTCTGGTGGCAGCTATATTAATGCCAATATATCAAATGTCAGATGTTATATAAAAATATGAGCTTTATAAAAAATCAAAAAGGAATGAGTCTGGTTGAGCTTTTAGCTGTCTTGGCTATTATTGGTATTATGTCGATTTTGTTTATACCTCAATACGCAAAATATAAGGATTCGAAGTCGCTTGGACTTGCAAAAACGCAAATTACAAATGATATAAGAGTGGTACAAAATTATACCTTGAGTACAAATGCTTTTCAGGGCGCTTTTCCACAAGGAGGATATGGCATTCATTTTGACATTACTGATCCAAATAATGCAACTAAATATATAATTTTTGCAGACAAGGGCGACATTCCGAATAGAACTTATGATTCTTCAAACGGTGAGAAAGTGGAGGAAGTTACTCTGCCTGGGAGCGTAAAAATTACAGGGCTTAAAGTGAATAATGGTTCTGAGATCTCAAGAAACAAGGTGGATTTTGTTTGCGTGCCTCCTTATGGCATTATATATATAGACGGAGATGGTTCTGGGGCGACTACGGAGTTGAAAATAGAGTATGAGAATAATGCTTCAGGAAGCGATTTTGTGATTTTAAAACGTTCCGGTTTTATAAATTAATCAAACTGAAATGGTTTGTTTTCGAGAAAATATAAGAGAAGAAAATAATAGCCGAGGTTTTAGTATCCTGGAAGTAGTAATTGCTGTTGGTATAATTTCCGTATCCTTCGTAGCGCTGGCATCTCTTTTTGCTTATAATATAAAGATGGAAATATTGTGCAGGGATAAGATCATCGCTTCTTATTTGGCGCAAGAAGCGTTTGAAGTCGTGAGGCAAATTCGAGATGATAATTGGTTTAAAGGTAGTGATTGGCTGGATGGTATTCCTGTTAATACAGACAATAATATTATAATTTATAATGAAGATACTACTGAATGGGATATATCGGCTGCAAACGAGTTAAAAAAAAGGGTTTATTTGACTTCGAATGGCAGATATATTCAATCTGGCAGTTCTGCAGTTCCTTCAGGTACTTCTGTAAGTGTTTTTAAAAGAACTCTGGACTTTGATTATGATCCTCTTGTTTCTCAGCGGCTTAAAGTTACTGTAAAGGTCGAATATGGGAATTCTCGAAATTTGGAGCTGATCTCTTATCTGTACACTGGATGGTATTAAATCTTATATAATTGCCTTATGAATAACAAAGGTTTTACTCTAATTGAGATGTTGGTAGCGCTTGCAATTTTTTCGATTGTAATCGTTCTGGTTTTGGGCACTTTTGTCCATAGTTTTGCCAGCCAGAAGAAAATTATAGAAATGCAAGTGGTTCAAAGAGAAGGGGCATATCTTATGGAAACTTTGTCCAGAGAGATTAGAATGGCAAGCGCAATTGATGCCAGTCAGCTTGGAACTACCGGCTACAGCGTGGCTTTTAATAATCATAGTAATGTTTTGACAACTTATTGTCGCGCCAATGCTTCCGGCGGTTGCGATGCCGCGGGGGATTTTTTTGCCAGTAATGGAGAAATAATGAGCTCTTCTGAAGTAAAAATAACCAATTTGATATTTAATGTTTCCGAGGCCACATTGCCTGCATCAACTGCAAGACCCCAGCCTTTAATTACAGTCTCTATGACGCTGCAATCGGTTAATGATCCTGCGGCTAAAATTATTTTGCAAACCAGCGTAGCTATGAGAATTTATTAAAAATATGAAAAATATATTAAAATCAAATAAAGAGGAGTCTGGGGAAATCGTTTTGTTCGTGATTTTCGTCATACTTTTCTTTATGCTTTTTATTGGCCTTTTTTTGTCTAAGATGATTTTGCGTCAGATTAAAACAGCAAACAATGTTGTAAATTCCGTTCAATCTTATTATGTTGCAGATTCTGGAACTGAAATGACATTATATAGAGTAAGAAAAGATACTACCTTGCCGGAGCTGGTTAGCGGTATGGATTTGACTTACACTGAGAATCCTTTTTATTCGATGGGTGGAGAATATGTTGCAAAAATTACAAACGTAGAAGATGCTACTTTGAAAATTGAAGTCCTTGGCATTTATAGACAAACATCTAGGGCCATAGAACTTTCCTGGGAAAATTAATTTTTATTGTCTACTGCTTAGAAATAAAAAAACACCAACTAGGTGTTTTTTTATAATATTAAATAAAGCTTTTTATTTTTTTATTTTTCTTATTTTAT
>CAZKLR010000009.1:0-4202 GCA_964553695.1 uncultured Candidatus Saccharibacteria bacterium
ATGGTGTTGGATAATGCAACTGTTGTAAAAGCTTGCATAATAATTTCATCTCCTTCGCTAATTCCCATTGCTTTTAGGATTGCAAAAAATCCTGATCGGCCGCTGTCAAAACTTACTGCTTTTGGAACTGACATATATTCCTGAAACTTTTTTTCAAATTTTTGGATATTATCGCCATTTTGCAGCTCTTGTTGTTTCGACGAACTTAAACACTCAAGAGCGATGATTACGTCTTTTAAGGTATAATTAGGCGCAAAAGCGGCGGCGATAGGCATAAATAAACTATGCATTTATTTTTTCTTATTTTCTAAAATTTTTTTCATTACAACACCAGCCCCCCTGCCCTCGAACAGTACTACCGTATTCTTATCGAGATGTTTCTTGATGTCTATGCATATTTTATCAAAATCCATAATAAAAATAAACCTGGATTTCTTATATTTTTTCTTGATCTGAGATATATTGTGTATAACCAAATTGTCTTTTTGTGTCACATAGATCAGACTGCAGCCATCATCCGCCTTCTCCCAGATTCTCTGATGGATTTTTTCCGAATCTTTACCCAATTCGATAATGCCGGGGAACACTAAGATTTTTTTACAGTGAGGGTACACATCTTCCAAATACTCCAACGCCGCAATCGTGCCAGTGGGATTAGCGCTGTAGCTGTCATCGATAAAAATAGATTCATTCGGCCCCTCCAATTTCTGCATAAGATAACCGCTTTTTATTTCTATTTTGCCGACTGCTTCTTGAATTTCAGTGAGGGTCATTCCTATTTTCTCCGCTGTTATTATGGCTGCCAAGAGATTTTCTATGTAATGTTTGCCCAAGGTATTAACTTTGAAAATTGTTTCTTTATATTCAAACTCGACATAATCCGGATAAACTTTGATGTTTTTTGCCAAATTTCCGGAGAAGAAATTTACGTCTTTAACATTATAGCCAAGCTTTGGTTTTTTATTTTCCGCCTGTTCGTTAATAACAGCAAAACCATCTTTGGGCAGGCTTTGTATAAGCTCAAATTTTCCTTTCTTGGTATTTTCAATCGAACCGAATAAGTCAATATGCTGCTCATTAATTCCGGTGATAATCCCGGCAAAAGGATTTACAAGTTCGGCGATTTCCTTGATTTCTCCGATTTTGTAAGCTCCCATCTCGCATATAAAATAGTCAAACTCATCATTCACATTTTTTAGAATAGTATTGGCAACTCCCATATAGGTATTATTGTTACCGGAGGTTTTTATTACTTTAAATTTTTGCGATAAGATAGAATAGAGAAACTCTTTGGTGCTGGTTTTTCCATAACTTCCCGTAATTCCTATAGTTCTGACTTTCTTCATTTCCTGCATTTTGGATTTAGCCTTTTTTGCAATTCTTTTTTTCTGAAAATCGGCAATAGGAGTTACGGCTATAATTGCCAGTAAAATGCAACCAAGAGCTAAAATATTTAAGAGGAGCAGATAAAAAGAAAACAAAACAAAGAAATCTATGCTGTATATAATTGTTATGGCTGCTAAGAGTTGGGAACTGACATAAGATATCATCGCGCCATAGACTGCAAAATACAAGGCAAGAATCATTAAAATTTTAAAAGTAGGCTTTGGTCTTTTCAATGAATGCTTTATTATGCTATGAATCATTTTTAAAAAAGCATAAAGAAAATATAACGGCGTTAGATTGCCCAAAAACAAAACTAAAAAGATTAATATAAAGCTTGCTGTGGCGGGAAAAAATAGGCCAAGAAGCGCAAAGACACTCAGGGCAGTTAACAGATCTGAGATATTTATTTTTATATTTTCTTTGATATGCGACCTTAATCTGTCTAATCGATATTCGTTAACCTGGAAAAGCCACAAGAAATAAGAAGTATCCCCTATTATTTTAAATAAGAAAAGGACAAAAGTTGCTAAAATTAAAAGTTGTATGTTTGTTTCAGCCATTTTTGCGTAAAATTGGATAATTATTTTTATAATCCGTGAAAACCCTATGCGTTATTTTCGGAAAATATTTTTGCAAAGTCCTGAGCGTTATTATAAATAGCAGAATGATTTGCGCCTTCAATAATAAAAAGTTTGGAATTTTTAATTTCTTTTTGCATAAATTCTCCGTCAGCAAGCGGCGTAGAACGGTCGTTTCTCCCCCAGATTAGAATCGTGGAAACATTTATTGAACCTATTATATCTGTTAAATCTTCACCGATGGCATTTTTCATAATCTCTTTCATCCGAGGACTTGCCTTGCCATAATCTTTATCGGGAATGATTTTGTATAATATTTTTTTTGCATAATTTTCCCAGCTTTTCAGAATCGGCAAATCAAAAATAGCTTTTCCAATTTTTGCCGCATGGAGAGAAAACTTCTGTTTCTTGCTGAGAGAATGCTTTACTCCTGCCGCTCCGGTCAGTACTAACACTTTGAGGTCGTCGGGATATTTTACTCCATATTTTATAGCAATTCTGCCGCCAAAAGAGTGGGCCAGCAAAACGATTTTCTTGTTGTTTTTACTAAAAGACTGTCCGCTGTTTTGAATAACTCCTTTAATTATATTCTTCACCAACTCAAAACCTGCTTCTCTTCGTGCTGCGCATTTTATGAATTCTTTGGTAAATTCAACATAGTCGTCAATGTTCCAGCTATCTTTCGGCTCTTCGCTTTTTCCAAAGCCTGGCAAATCCGGAATGTAAAACTTGAAGTCTTTATTGCACTTCAAAATTTCTTCCGCTGTTATAACATATTTATCCGAAGAAACACCCCATCCGTGCAATAAAACAATCGGAGTTTGCCCGTCTCCAATTATTTTATAGTTTATCAAGAGTCCTTTTAATTTTATCTGTCTCTCTTGCATAGGTATTTGTAATTTATTCCTAAAAAGAAAAATGATAATTATATCAATAAGCAAGTTTCTGCTTAGGCTTTTGCTATCCTATCTTTTCCAAAAATTGGTCTCAAAACTTCGGGAATGATTACACTGCCGTCTTCCTGCTGATAATTTTCCAAAATCGCAATAAGCGGCCTGTCCGAAGTTCCTGTGTTATTGAGAGTGTGGACAAAGCGCTTCTTTCCTTCGCTGTCGGTATAGCGGCAATTGAGTCTCCTTGCCTGGAAATCGGTGTCATTGCTGCACGAGTTAGTCTCACGGAAAGTATTTTGTCCCGGCAACCAAGTTTCAATATCGTATTTTTTTGCATTTGGAGCGCCAATATCGCCGGTGCACATATTCAAAACCTGATAATGAAGTCCAAGCGATTGCAAAAATTCTTCGGCGTACTGCAGAAGTTTTTCGTGCCATTCCCAAGACTCTTCCGGTTTGCAAAAAATAAACATTTCAATCTTGTTGAACTGATGTCCGCGCAAAATTCCTTTCATATCTTTTCCGTAAGTTCCGGCTTCTCTTCTGAAACAGCTGGAATATCCCATATATTTTTTAGGTCCTGTGCTCAAGTCCAAAATTTCACCCATATGATAAGCGGCAAGCGCAACTTCTGCTGTTCCCACCAAAAATAAATTATCTTCATCGGGATTTACTCTGTAAATTTCATTTGCATCAGCAGGAAAAAACCCTGTGCCATACATTGCTTCTTCCCTGACCAGCATCGGCACAATCATCGGCATCAGCCCTTTGCTGGAATAAAAATTAAAAGCATATTGCATAAGTGAAAATTCGAGTTTTGCCAAATCTCCTTTCAGATACCAAAATCTTGATCCTGAAACTCTGGCGCCCCTTTCACTGTCAATCAAATCTTTTACGCTTTCAATATCAAAATGCTGTTTTGGCTCGAAGTTGAATTTAGGTTTTTCTCCCCAAGTTTTTATAACCACATTGCCTGATTCGTCGGGACCAACAGGTACGCTTTCGTGCGTGATATTCGGAAGAGCGAGTAAAATTTTCCCAGTTTCTTCTTCAAGAGATTTTAATTCCGGCTCGATTTTATTGATTTCTGATTTAATTTCCTGCATTTTAGCAATCAATTCTTCGTTTCTTCCCTGCTTCATTTGTTCGCTGGCTTCATTTTGTTTGCTGCGAAGAGATTCGATTTTTTGCGTAAAATTTCTTTTTCGTTCATCAAGAGACAAGAAAGCATCCAGGTCGATTTTCATATTTCTTCTCTTGATTTCTTCTTTTACCCTATCCGGGTTTTCTCTTATGAATTTTATATCTAACATACTAAATTATTATTTTGTAATTAATTTTCCTT
>CAZKLR010000009.1:4302-17615 GCA_964553695.1 uncultured Candidatus Saccharibacteria bacterium
TTCAAGAATCTTTGCCGTTGATCAATGGGGTCATTGAGTTCAGAGAAGCCGTTTCCAACTTCAGCTCCCGCAATCAAAACCTGCAGTCTTTCAACTTTTTTAACGTCATTAATTTGGCTTTTTGCAAGCGGTGAAATATCTATAGGGTGATTTATAAGAAAACAAGGCTGGAAAAGATTTGGCCGCACTAATTTTTTATAAAGCTGATCAATAAGTCTTCCTCTTCCGGCTGCCGGATCAGGTTTAATGCCATTTTCTTTGACCAGTTCTTGCATAGCTTCCTTTGTGGGATATTTATCAATATCTATCCCGGATTCTTTCAAAATAACCTCGCGATAATCAACTCTGGGCCATGGAGATTGAAAATGTAAAATTTGTCCTTGGTAAGGAATATCCAAAGTCCCAAAAGTTTTTTCGATTATGGTTGTATAAAATTTCTCAACAAAATCCATCAATTCTTCATAATCGGCATATGCCCAATAAAATTCAAGCATCGTGAATTCCTGCAAGTGTTGAGTGCTGATCCCTTCATTTCTAAAAACCCGGCCTATTTCATAAATCTTTTCAAATCCTCCAACCATCAGGCGTTTTAGGTGCAGCTCAAGCGAAATGCGTAAATAAAAATCAATATCTAACTTGTTATGGTGGGTTATAAAAGGTTCGGCTTCAGCTCCTCCCGGAACGCTTTCCAAAACAGGAGTTTCGACTTCCATAAAACCGTTTGAATTCAAAAAATCACGAATGCTGCTTATAAAAGCAGTTCGAGTCTTAAAAAGTTGCCTTATATTTTCGTTCATTATCAAATCCAAGTGTCGTTTTCGATATCTGGTTTCTTCGTCTTGCAATCCGTGCCATTTTTCCGGCAATGGCAGAAGGGATTTGGTTAAAATTTCATAATCTTTGACCCTTAACGTTTTTTGTCCTTTTTGAGTTACGAAAAGAACACCATTAGTCTGTATAAAATCTCCTATATCAAAGTTCTTTAAAAAATCATATTTTTCTTCGCCCAGATCGTCTTTTTGAAAAAAAAGTTGGATTTTTCCACTCTGATCTTCAATATCGGCGAAAGACAGAGCTCCATGAACCCTTATTGTTTTTATTCTTCCCGTTAAAAAGATATTTTCCTCTTTTGAAGATAATATATCGAAATTTTCCAGAGCATTCTGGATAGTATGGGTTCGTTTTGATTTTGCAGGATAAGGATTTTTTCCTGATTTTCTGATATTCTCAAGTTTTTCAATTCTTGCCTGTTTTAGTTCGTCTAGCATATAAAATTTCATTAATTTAATACTTTATTATATTACTATTTTATGCAAGATAAGTCAAAAAATAACCATTTTTACTCAAGAAATACAACCCTGCCTTTTTGCGGGGTTGTATATATCTTATAAAAATTGTGTAAGCCACGGCTTGTCTTTGCGGTATAGGATTGACTGTCCTTACTAATGCCCAGTTGTTACAAGCCTGAAAATATAAAGTTAAAACTTATAAACCACTAACCTCGCCCAGTATCATTTTATAAATATTTCCTTTATCAAAAAAGAATTTACCTTTGAATTTCTTTCCTTCAAGAAGCATTGGCAACCAGTATTTGTCATCCGGCCACATGTTTTCATATGGTATTTTTTCTAGGGGAAACCATTTAGGCCTCATTTCTTCGCTTTCTTTGATATCTCCAGAAAAGTTATCTATTTTAAAAAAATGAACCTGCCTAATTGTAGAATCACCTTTAAATTCAAATTTAATTATTCCGACCTTGGTTATTTTGTCGGCTTTTATATTAGCCTCTTCGTACAGTTCCCTTTTCGCTGCACTTGCTATATCTTCATCTTTTTTTATCTTTCCTCCAAAACCATTCCAATTTCCCTCTCCGTAACCTCGTTTTTTCATTCCAAGCAGTATCTTTTCTTCGTTGTGAAAAATACAAAGCGTTTGAACAGTTATTTCCATAGATTTTAGGTTATTTTGGTTTATTTTATAAAAACAACTTTAACCTGTCAAAATTTTATATAACCAATCTTTGGTTACAAGGCAATGCAATTATTTAAACAAAAACAGACCTTTGCAAAGGTCTGTTTTTTGTGATTATTGGATATTTTTGATTTTATACTCAATTGTTCCTTTTGGTGTAGTAACCAGCGCTTTGTCTCCAACTTTTTTTCCAATAAAAGAAATAGCCAGCGGCGATTCATTGGAAATTTTGCCGTTTAGAGGATCTGCTTCGTTTGAGCCTACTATAGTAAAAGTTTTATCTTCTTTTCCGTTGTTTACAATAATAGTAGAGCCTATAGTTACTTTGTCCATTGAAGTGGCTTTTGAACTGTCCACAACCTCTGAATTTTTAATAATATCTTCAATTTCAGCTACTCTGGTTTCATTTAAAGCTTGCTGTTCTTTAGCTTCGGAATATTCGGCATTTTCGCTTAAGTCTCCTAATTCTTTTGCAGTCTGAATGCGTTGAGCGATCTTTTGCCTTTCTACAGTCTTTAAGATCTCAAGCTCGTTTTGGAGTTTTTCTAAACCTTCTTTTGTTAATATTTTCTTGGTCATTTTTCGGTTTTAACAATTAAAAAATCCCCGAAAGCGGGTGAGTTGGAAAATAACAGGTTCAATCATAACAGAAATAGAATTCTTGTCAAGAATTGCTTTTTTATGTCCAATTATTTCTATAAAACATTATAACACACAATAAAAAAATATCAAATTTGTACTTTTTTATTGCATAAGAAGTAAATTTTTTATTTTTTCAAATTCCTCTTCCGAAAAGAAATCAATTACTATTTTTCCCAATCCTCCCTTTTTTCTGATTTGAATTTTTGTTCCCAGGCTCTGCTGAAGCTTATTCTCAATTTCTTGGACTTCAAAGTTGGTCTCCCCTGCTGATATTTTTCGCTTATGACTGGGAACGGTTATTTCCCTCACTTTATTTTCTGTGTCTCTAACCGTCAATTTATTCTTTAGAATAAGCTCATAAAGCGCTCTTTGTTTTTCCGGATTGTCCAGCCCAAGTATCGCTCGGGCGTGCCCTTCGGTGATTTTTCCTTCGATTATTCCCCTTTGAATTTCTACAGGCAAATCCAATAATCGCATAGTATTTGCAATGACAACTCGGCTTTTACCTAATTTTTGAGCGATTTCTTCTTGGGTTAAGTTGAATTCTTCTTTTAGTCTTTTATATGCTTTAGCTTCTTCTACGGCATTTAAATCATGCCTTTGGACATTTTCTATAATAGCAAGCTCCAATTTTTCTTGATTGTTGGCTTCGCGGATAATTGCCGGAATTTCCTTGTTCCCAATAAGTTTTGAAGCTCTCAATCTTCTTTCTCCGGCAATAAGTTCATATTTGTTCTCTGAAATTTTTGTAACAATAATCGGCTGTACTACCCCGTGTTCTTTTATTGATTCAGCCAAATCTTTCAAATTATCGCCGTCAAAATAGTATCTGGGCTGATTTGGATTGGGAATAATTTTGTCCACGGCAATTTTCACAACTTCATTTTCCCTGTTTATATGAGTTCCTGCTTCTTCTGCTGGTCTTTTTGTTTTTTCCGGGATAAGAGACGAAAGTCCTGTTCCCAAACTGGTTTTTTTCATCATAAGAAAAATTTATCTTTATTTTATTTCTCTTTTAAATAAATAACTTCTTTGGCTAAATAATTGTAAGCTCGAGCTCCTGCGCTGTCTGGTGCATATTCTAAAATAGTTTTGCCAAAGCTTGGAGCTTCTGCAAGTGCAATACTTCTTGGTATCATTGAATCAAAAGTATGTCCTGGAAAATGCCTTCTCATTTCTTTGATAACTTGCCTTGAAAGCTGATTTCTTTTATCGAACATAGTAAGCACGGCTCCCATAATTTTCAAGTCTTCCTTTAAATTGGTTTGTATTAGGTCGATTGAATGTAGGAGCTGCCCCAGCCCTTCCAGAGCGTAATATTCGCATTGAACCGGAATTATAATTTCATCTGCGGCAGTCAAACTGTTAACCGTCAAAAGTCCCAAACTTGGCGGACAGTCAATCAGAACATATTCATAGTTTTTTGCCAATTCTCGAATAGCATTATGAAACTTATATTCCCTTTCGGTGGCTTCAACCAGCTCAATGGTCGCGCCGGCAAGATCTTCTGCGGCTGGAGCCAAATCAAAATTTTCCAAAGCGGTATGTATAATTACTTCTTCAGCTCGTTTTTTTCCGGAGATAATGTCGTAAGTGCTTCCGTCTAATTTTTCCGGGCGAAATCCAAGCCCGGTAGTTGCATTTGCTTGAGGATCCATATCCAAGAGCAAAACCTTCTTTCCATGCATAGACAAATAAGCTGCCAAATTTGTGGTAGTTGTAGTTTTCCCGACCCCTCCCTTTTGATTTACTAAGGCGATTATGTTGCTCATAACTTCATTATAATATAGTGAAAAAATATTGACAAATCTATTTTTAAATTAGCGTTTTTGGCAGTTTTGTCAATAATTCCCAAAAACTTTTTCAGAGATTCTGCTTTTGTCTAGAATTGCAATTCTCAATTGATAATTGATATTTTGTGTTTTTTTGGAGATAAAACCGAAGCTAGAATTGAAACTCCGAGGATAAGTAATATAACTACGAAAGAAACAGTAGACGAGATATGAATATCTACAATGCCAGCAAGCATTTTTCCCCCAACAAACAATAACACACAGGCCAGTCCTTTTTGCAGGTGATGGAAGCGATGCAATACGCTTTCAATGAGAAAGAACAAAGATCTCATTCCCATGATTGCAAAAATATTGGAAGTGAAAACAATGAATGCGTTTTGGGAAATGGAAAAAACTGCCGGAATAGAATCAACTGCAAAAACAATATCGGTTTCTTCTACTAAAAACATAATGAGAAATAACGAAGTAACGCGCAACTTGCCTTTTTCTTTCATAAAAAACTTACCATTATGATGTTTGTCGGTAACAGGCAAAAATTTCTTGGCTGCTTTGATCATTTTATTATCCTCAAAATCCACATGTTCTTCTTTTTTGCCCTTGATAAGAGTTAATCCGGAATATACCAGAATAGCTCCGAAAATATAAAGCACCCAATGGAATTGGCTGATTATATATGCGCCGGCAAAAATAAAAATGCCTCTGAATACGATGGCACCTAGAATTCCCCAGAATAAAACCTTGTGATGGTATTTTTCTTCGAGTTTGAAGAAATTAAAAAGAAGTAATATTACAAATAAATTGTCTACGGAAAGCATTTTTTCCGTTACATAGGCGGAAATAAATTCTGCTGCCAGATCTTTGCCCATATAAAGGAAAATCAGAAAACTAAAAGCGATTGATATGGCGATCCAAAAAATGGATTGATACAAGGCCGGTTTGAATTCAATGCGGTGGCTTTTTCTATTAAAGTAACCTAAATCAATAGCGAGAAATCCAAAAATAATAACTAAGAAAAGCGCGGTTAGTGATGCTTGTGTGTCCATAGAATTTGTAAGGTTATAAATATTGTGGCAAGACGCCGACAACTTTCATTATAATACCTGCGACTTGTCAAGTCAAAAAAGAGCTATTGTTTCAAGCGATAAAGTATCAAAATTGACATAACTCTCTTATTTTCTTATTAATACAACCTCTTGATATATTTTTAGCATCTGCTATACTAAAAACGTTCAGAAAATCATAAGCCGAAGTGGCGGAATTGGTAGACGCGCACGACTCAAAATCGTGTGGGGAAACTCATGAGGGTTCGATTCCCTCCTTCGGTACATAGAAAAAGCAGGCTTCAAGCCTGTTTTTTGATTTTATTGTACCTTATGTTATTATTATATTAATGTTATTAAAATTGTATCTTTTGCTTTTAGCTAAAATATAATTATCTAGATGAATATTTTAAGCGATCAAGAAGATTCAGACAATGCAAAAAATTTTATCAAAAGAAACGAGAGGTTGATAATTGAAAAATTTGCCAGTCTGGAAAATTTTCCCCCTAGAGAAAATCCCTTTTCCATATTTATGGCAGGTTCACCCGGAGCTGGAAAGACAGAATTTTCAAAAGCTCTTATAGAATCATCCGAACCGGATTCTCCTCTTTATGCCGTAAGAATAGACGCTGACGAAATAAAAAATATTATTCCTCAATATAAAGGCAATAATTCGGATGTAATTCAAGGTGCTGCATCTTTAGGAGTTGAGAAGCTTTACGATTATGTATTAAAAAATAACCAAAATGTTATTGTCGACGGCACTTTTGCAAATTATGAGATAGCTTGCAGAAACATACAAAGGTCAATTGGAAAGAGACGGATTGTAAGTATTTTTTATATTTATCAGGATCCTTTGGTGGCTTGGGATTTTACACAAAAAAGGGAGAAGCTTGAGGGGCGATATATACCCAAAGAAGCGTTTATTTATTCTTTTTTTGCCGCAAAAAAGAATGTTGAGAAAATTAAGTCTGAATTTAAAGATAAAGTGATGCTTTTTTTAATTAAAAAGAACGATATTGATAATAGTATAGAGAAATTTTGGGTTAATATAGACAGTATTGACAACTATATAAAAATAAAATATACTATTGATTCATTAAGATCAAGATTATGATAAAAAAAATATTAAGAACTATGACTCAAAAACCTGACAAATCAAATACAGATTTTTTTAAATTATCAGCAGGAAAGCAAAAAGATATAATCAAAAAAGCGATAAGGATATCCAGCGAAGAACAAAGAGACTTGTTAAAGGAATATGAAAGAAAATTCAGCAGATAATCGAATAGTCAAAAAATAGACCAAGACTGGTCTATTTTTTAAATTATAAAAAGTGTTTTTCATTCCCTCATTGCCACATCAAAGAAATTCAAATACATCGTACTGCTCCAGAGTTGAGCTTCACATCCAAGAGCCTCCTGGCAGGTTGCAGAACTTATTTCGCTATGATGTCCAATTGCTCCCTTATAGAGAATGTCATTGGTGCTGGCTTCCATAATTTCGTTTATATATTCAGAATATTTTGCTGGATTGATCTGATATAAAACGGATGCGACCAAATTATTCATAAAATACCAGCTATTGCCATTATGATAGCTCGGACTATTTTCTCCCCCGTCTCTTCCAATAAATTTTCCATCTACTTGTGAAACAGAAGCGATTCCTCCCCATTCCAAATAAAGCTCTGGCAAGATTTTATCAAAGCATCTTTCCCATTTTTCCTTCACAAGAAGTTCAGGATAAAGATGATATGCTAAAAATACGTTTGGTCTCACCGTGCCGTCTTCTGGAGAGTCCCACAACGTTTCCTCTTTATAGAATTTTCTGACAGTTTCCCTTTCCAGGTCTTCTAAAAGAATCCTATACTGATCATTATCGGTTTCGCTGAAAAGAAATTTATATAGCGCCAAAATTCCTGCCTGAATTTCAATCCTAAAACCGCTTCTGTCCAAGCTGTCCATCCATGTTTCTTGGGTGTAATTTTTAACAAGTCCGTCTTGCATTCTCTCGTTAAGAATTTTGGGAACTATTTTCTCAAATTTTTTTACAACATCTTCCCGAAAAATTTTGCCAATCCGATTTTTCTTGAATATTTCATAACATTCTCTTGCCAAAATTCCTATTGCATCAGCACTTTGAATCTCTTGCACGGATTCTGGGAATCGCTGTTTAGGGAGTGAATTGCTGCTCAAAATACTGTTTAGCTGCAAACTAATTATTTCTTCTGCGGCTTTTTTGTTTATTTTGTAAATTTGCGAGAGCGAGAGGGCTTCATCTCGGTGCCAGAATTGAAAGAACCATGGAATTCCGGCATAAGCTCCTATGTTCTTATTGTTGACTATTAAGGTTCTTATGGAGTTTTGGGCGCATAAGCACGCCATTTTTATCTCTGCATCTGTAATTTTTGAAATTTCTAATTCACTATAGCTATCCCTAGTTTTTTTATAAAGCTTGTCCCAGTTTTTGGCCACTTCCTGCGCCTCCGCTATGGCTTCTTTTTTGGTTTTTGCAACACTAAAAGTAGCCTTTTTACAAGTCATTCTGAAAGCTTTATAAACATGTCTGTCCCATGGATAAGAATTTCTTTTATGATCTTTGGGATAATATTTTGAAAAAAATTCTCCAATTGTTTCAAAGGAAGCTTTGTCTGTTTTTACGGCCAAATACAAGCTGAACTCTTTTTTATCTCCCAAGTTGTCTTCCCCCCAATCGCGGCGTTTGGTATATTTTACAATTAGGCAATCGTCTTGAACGCCAACTTCATAAAACCTTCCCATTTGTCTTGTGTCATAAGGATGCCTGACGTCTAGAATGATTTCAGCCTGAACCTGCTTGCTGGTTTTTAAGCATAGCGAGTTAAAACCGTCTGGTATAAAATATTCCTCAGTAAGCCCGTCTTTACTTTCTCTTGCTATCTTGAAAAAATTATTTTTTAGTTCCACAATTTCATCGCGTCCCAGAATTTTTATTTCATCTATGACTTTATAAATATTGGGTTTCTTCTCATAGTTATTGTTATCGGCATAATAAAATCCCTGATAACGACTTTCTTCTCCTGACAAATAAAAATAATCTCCGAAATTATTTCCTGCAATCAGGCTGAAACTACCTTCAACATTTTTTTCAGTCTTTGTATTTTTGTACTGGTTTATTATCTTCATTTTTGTTTTTAAAAATAAAAATATTTATTCTTTATAGAAAGCGGCGGCTTCTTCTGGAGAAGTCGTTATGACAAAAGATTCTGTGGCTAACTCAAAACCCGCCCAAGTGTTCAGGCGCGGCGTAATTTCAAAATGAAAATGCAAATCTTCTCCTTTGGGTGCGTAGTGAAGATAGAAATTATAAGGAGCTTTGACTTTTCCCAATTTGAAAAGCACTTTTTGGAATACTTCGGCAAGGTGTGCAAATTCAGTGTCATTAATCTCGGTAATA
The DNA here is from genome assembly GCA_964553695.1 of uncultured Candidatus Saccharibacteria bacterium. GTDB lineage: Bacteria > Patescibacteriota > Minisyncoccia > JAHIHE01 > JAGLIN01 > STD2-77. Next base: position 13,184 of record CAZKLR010000009.1, read on the forward strand.
TTTTTATAGTGTTTTTTGGGAAGAATCATTACTTCAAAATTAAATCTTGGCGCAAATGTGGCAAAGGCAACAAAGCTTTCATTTGAACATATGAGACGTTCGCTTGCTTCTTCTCTTTTGGCGACCTCGCAATAAGGGCACCAGGAAAATTCTTTCACGGCGTCCAGTTTTTCTTGCACATATCTGGGAATCAAGGAGCTTGCAATAATTTGACTATGCGAATGAGCTATGGAAGTTCCTGCTTCGGCACCATTATTCTTGAATATTTGGACGTAATTAATACCTTCTTTTTGGCTTAATTTAGCCATTCTTTGAGCATATACTTTTAAAACGGAGCAAATTTCTTCCTTCGATAAATCTGCCAGCTGTCTATTATGATCAGGCGTTTCCGCGATAACTTCATGATATCCGAAAGTTTCTCCTTTCATAAAAAGCCTGTCAGAAATCATTATTTCTCCTTTTGTATCTGAATCAACAGCAGGAAATTTATTTGGGAACCATCTGACTTTCCAACTCTCGCCTTCTGCAATTCTTCCAATTTCGGGAGGAGTCAAGTTTTCGTTTCCTGGACAAAAATAACAGGTAGCAACATCTGCACTTGCATTTTTAAGTTCAGTTTCTTGCGGTCGTTTACCGCGGCCAAGAGCAATATAGCTCCATCTTTCAAGCACATAATCTTTTCTGAGTTCAATCATATACAACAAAATAAAATTATTTATATTTTCTATCCACTGATAAATTTTCTGCTTCTATATAATGCAAAGAAAAGTTTTCCCAATTGGCCATAAAAGCTATTTTTCGCGCTCGAATCTTATTGTCTATTCTTTCCTTGCGGTCGAAATTGGTAAACCTATTAAGGCTTTTTGTTAAAGCTTTGACGATTTCTTCTCGGGAATTATTTTCCATATCCAACACTCTTATGCCTGGCACTTTGTCTCTGTCCAGTACGTCATAAAAATATTTTCCAAAACCTGAAAGATTGCTAGTGATTGCAGGCACTCCCAAAGCTGCTGCTTCGAGAGGAGTATATCCCCATGGTTCGTAATATGAAGGGAAAACTCCAAGATGCGAAGCTTGAATTGTTTGATAATAGTCCAAATCTCCAAGTCCGTCCGCTCCGGAAAGATAAATCGGATAAAAAATAACCTTCACTCTGTCTTCTGCAGCATTATTAAGACCGGCTCGGCGGAAACCGTTTATGATTGCATCTTCATTTTCATTATTAAGAAAATGAGTAGAAAGCGGAGCTGTTTTTCCTTTAAAAACTTTGAGGCGCAAAAGTTTTCTTTCCATATTTCTGAGAAAATCTTCTTTAAACAAAGACTTTTCAGTCAAAGGTTTTTCTTCTGTTAAGGCATAAAGAATATTTTCATTGATATCCTTGTCTTCTTCTTGCAAAGTTTCTTTTATATCATGAAAAGCTTCTCTGGCATTTACTATTTCAGGCCTTATTGCTCCGGCTGCTCCGGGAACAAAGAAAAAAGCTATGACGGTTTTTTTATGTTTCTCTTTTTTCATTTTCTCGTTCAATTTGCCGAGAGCTTCTATAAAAACATCAAGTCCTTTATTGTGAAATTCATAACGGCTGGCGGTAAAAAAGAAAAGGCTTTCTCGAAGATCAAACGAATAATATGGAAAAAAATAGTAGAGAGCAAATTCTCTGAGCCGGTTGCGATATAAATTATGTTTCTGTGTAAGCTCTTCGAAGCTTGGGAATTCCATCATATCTAGCCCGTTTGGAAGTACAACGTCCACTTCTCTTCCCAAAAAAGCTTTGGCTTCAATGGCAGTAATCTGGCTTACGGTTGTGAAAACATCTGCCGACTGAGCGCTGGCTTTCTCAATACTGAATTTGGCGATGATTCCGTATTTTCTTGCTTCTGCTTCCGGCTGTATCTTATCAAGAATTGAATAAAGCTCTTGCTCGTTTCCGGCTATTGTTCTTCCCAAGATGGTCGCATGAGTTGTAAAAGTGGTAGGAATATCAAGTCCATTCTTCTTTATGTATAGAATCGAAGATCCCGCAAGCCATTCATGGGCATGAAAGGCTATCTTTTTGTCAGCGTAAGTTTTTCTTAGTTTTTCCATAATAATCCCGACGGTATATCCCCACAAAACAGGCTCATTGAAATCATAAGGAGCATTCAGGGAATCTATCTGGAAGCTTTCCCAAAGTTCTTTTTTTATTTCATCCAAATGCGGCCAATAGCCCCGGAAATCTACCAAAATGACAAAAGGATCCCCTTCAATAAGCCAGGTTCCAAAATGGCAGATAATGCCCATTGCTTTCAGTTCTTCAAAGGCGTTTTTATGTTCCTCCGGGATTTTTTCACTTTCTTTGAAGCTGGTTCGGCTGGCTTCTTCAAAGTATGGGCCGATAAGACAATACTGATTTTTATAATGTTTTTGGATCTGTTTTGACTTGGAGCTCAATACCGTAAAAATACCTCCGACTTTGTTACAGACTTCCCAGGAAGCCTCAAAAAGTATATCCGCTTTTGGTTTCATATTTATTTTTGTTTATTTGGTTTTTTAATTTTTCAAACTGTTCTGTGTTTTTAATGTCAGTTTGAAATCATTCAAAACATTCATATAGCTTATAAAAGCTTCATACGGTGATTCGTAGGGGCTAAAATATTTATGGACATCTCCGTCAGAAAACCACTTGGTGCACATATAATAGAAATGATCGCTAGTCTGAAGTTTTCGCCATTTATCTTTTATCTCTTCGTTTTCCGATGAAAGAACTTCTTCCTCGATTTCGTATATTTTCTTCAAGGCGGATTTTTGCATAGAGTTTCCTGTCCATGCGCTCAAATCTCTTTCAGTATCAGCCCATGTTACAATGTTATGAATATCAAGCTCATCCGCTGGACCATAAGAATCAATGATTTCTGAAGGTGTTTTGAAATTATTATCAGGATTTTTTAAGATTTCTCCCGGCAAACTGCGCAAGAAATTGAAAATTCCTGTATCTTCCCACTGATGTTCTCCAAAAGTTTCATAATCCATAAAAAGATTGATTGTCTGTCCGTTGCCGTTTATGGCATTTACCCACTGGCCGAATTTTGGCGCATAAAGCGGATACTCTTCCCAGCCTCTATTGGAAAATCTAAAAGCGATATCGTCTGAAAGCTTGTAGTTCTTGAGAAGCAGTTTGATGTTTTTTGTATTATAAGGCTTATATACAAAATTTGGAGACTTCCCTTTCAAATAATAATCCCATCCTTCAGCCAGAATGCCTTTATAGCCAAGTTTTTCAATCAAAGCGGCAAGTTCATTATTATATGCAAGCTCCGTATTTCGAAAAACCTTGGGTTCATAATCAAAAAGTTCTTTTATTTTTTTTCGATGCAAGTTGATTTGTTCAACAAACTCATCGTTGGAATAAAAGAAAGAAAGAGAATGATAATATGTTTCATCTAATATTTCCACATTACTCGTATCAACCAAGCGACGAAAAGATTCGATAACTTCCGGTGTATACTTTTCCATTTGCTCCAGCGCGACCCCTGACAAAGAATAACTGATTTTGAACTCAGGATATCTGTGTATTAAATCCAAAAAAACATTATTTGCCGGCAAATAACATTTTTGGGCAACTTTTTTGACAATTGCCTCGTTGTTTCTGTTATGAAAATATCTGTCCTCAAAATATTCATGATCGTTTCCAATATCAAAAACAGAATATTTTTTTACTCGATAAGGTTGATGAACTTGAAAATAAAAGCAGATTGAAGGCACTTTCGTTTAGTTATTTTTTAATATTTTACACCTTTCCTGGGACTAAATTATTATAAATATGAATTATCTTATCAGCTGTACTGCCCCAACTTAACTTGTCTATTTCATTGTTTCCATTCTGCACCAAACAGTCTTCCAGCTCCTGATTTTCCAAAACCGCCAGAATTTTATTGGCCATTTCATCTACATCCCAAAAATCTACCTTCAGGCAATGATTAAGAACTTCGCCTACTCCAGATTGTTTAGAAATTAATACTGGCGTTCCACTGGCCAAAGCTTCCAAAGGAGTGATGCCAAACGGTTCTGAGACTGATGGCATAACATACAAATTTGCCATTTTATATATTTTCTTTAGTTCGTCATTTTTTACGTGTCCGGTGAATAACACTCGGTCTCCAATTCCCAATTCACAAGCGTCTTCAATAATTCTTCTTTCCATATCTCCTGTTCCGGAAATTACAAAAATCACATCGTCGTTTCTCTCCAACACTTTCTTTGCAGCTCGTAAAAAATAGTCAGGCCCTTTATGCAAAGTTAATCTTCCTAAAAACAGAACCAATTTTTTACCAAAAGGATTTAAAGGACTGGGATACTTTTCAAAATCATTCTTATTTATTCCATTATAAACAACATCAATTCTTTTGTCATCAATTGAATAGTTTGTTAGAATTTTATTTTTTGTAAAATT
>CAZKLR010000010.1:0-17609 GCA_964553695.1 uncultured Candidatus Saccharibacteria bacterium
AGGACGAAAAGGGTAATAAAATGAAAAAGATTACCCAAGATTACTATATAATAGCGCTCCGAGGATTTTTGAAGTATCTTTCAAAGAGGGATATAAAATCTTTAAGCAGCGATAAAATTGAGTTGGGCAAGGTAAAAGATCGGGACGTGGAGTTTCTGGAGCTGGAAGAAGTGGATCGGCTTATAAAGGCGGCTAAGGGAGAAAAACTGGAGAATCTCAGGGATTCGGCGATTTTGGAGCTGTTTTTCTCTACCGGACTTCGTGTTTCAGAGCTTGTCAGTCTGAATATTGATAATCTAAATCTAAAAACCGGTGAATTTTCTGTTCGCGGGAAGGGAGACAAAATTCGTCTGGTTTTCCTTTCAACTTCTGCTAAAGTGGCCATTAACGAGTATTTGATGCGCAGAAAAGACGTATCCCCTGCTCTTTTTGTAAGTCTTCGCAAAGGAGAGGATTTTTCAAGGCTTACCCCTAGAAGCGTGCAAAGGATTATAAAGAAATATGCCGCCAAGGCTGGCATTGTCAAAGATATCTCTCCTCACACTCTAAGGCACAGTTTTGCTACTGACTTGCTTCGGAATGGGGCCGATATCAGAAGCGTTCAGGCAATGCTTGGGCATTCTAGCATAACAACTACCCAGGTCTATACTCACGTAACCAATAAACATCTTAAAGAAATTCATAACCGTTTTCATACGGATAAATAAAACAAACTTCTTTTTTAATTTCAATGGAAGATTGCGGCCTTTACTCTTGCTTTTTGGCATATTTTGTTTATACTTATATAGTATTTTTGCAGGCGTGGCGGAATTGGCATACGCGCATGGCTTAGGACCATGTTCTTCGGAGTGTGGGTTCGACTCCCACCGCCTGCACCGGTTTAAAACAAGTTTTTCAAAAGCTTGTTTTTTGTTGGAAAATATCTGAAAATATTGTAAAATAAATTAGTATAAATAAACCTAATCTTCAAATATGGATTTTAAATCTTTCCTTGGTAGATCTGAGGAATTTATTGCGGTGATTTTTGCGATTTTCACTGGTTTCTTTACCTTCGCTTTTTTCAAAATGAATAATTTGTTTACTTTTTTCAATCTGGATGAGCTGCTTTGGCATTTTAGGTCCAGATTTTTTTGGGACCAGTTTTTAAATTTTGATTTTTCCGGGCTTATTCAATCGGCCCAGCCCGGAATCACAGTTTATTGGTTTGCCGGATTCGTGATGAAATTTATAAATTATGATTTTCATCAAATTACCGCTATGATAGCGCAAAAAGAAGCGCAAGGCATTGATTTTAATTTTATAAATGAGAACAATCCGGCGCTTTTTGGCATTTTCCAATCATCCAGTTTTGCTTTTAACGCTGCCTTAATGCTGTGTTTGGTGGTTTTTTATATAGCCTTTTATTATTTGACCAGAAAGCTGGGTTTTAACAAAATAGTTTCATATTTTTCCCTGTTTTTTCTGACTACAAATATTTATCTTGCTTACTGGACAACTCCTTCTGATAAAATGCTGGATATCTTTCTGACCTTAAGCTTTTTAACTTTCTTGGTATTTATAACTAAAAAAGGCGGCAAAAAATATTTTTGGGCATCGGCAATTTTTGGCTCGCTGGCCGTGCTTTCTAAGCTGTCGGCGCTTTTTATATTGCCTTTCTATTTTCTGCTTTCCGTTTATTGTAATAAGCCGATTGACAGACAAAAACTGTTTAGGATTTTTAAGGATTATCTGATTTGGTTCTTGATTTTTGCCCTAATTAGTGTTATTTTTCTGCCTACTATCATTTTTCATCCAATCGAGGTTTATAATTTAGTTTTTCATCCCGTGTATGTTTATGAGAGCGATCATACGGCGCTGGGATTTTTTAGCAAGTTGTATCAGTACGCTAAACTTTTGGTGCAGGTTATACTGCTTAGTAATTTGGCAACGGCATCTTCCGTTGCTTTGATAGCTTTTGTAGTCTTGTCGGTTAAGAAGAAATTTAAGAATGTCTTTTTTGATATGCCCAAACAGGCCATTAATATAATCCTGATTTATGCAATAACTTTTATGATGATGGTTATCTTGGTTAGCAAGAATCATGACATCAGATTTATGTCTCCCGTTTTTACCATTCTAAGTATTATTTCCGGCATAGGCTGTTATGGGGTTGTGGAAATTGCGCGTAAACATTTGGAAATTCCGCGCAACTTTGTTTATGCATCTATGGTTATTGTCTTAATTTTTGCCAATCTTTTTTCAATCTTTTCCAGCGGCATAGTTTATGGAGAATTTTTAAAGCAATATTTCAATATAAATATAATGTCTGAATAACGTGAATATCGAAAGTAACTTAATCAATCCAACAGATCTATATATCCTGAAATAAAGCCCATTATTTATCATCCTCCAATCAAGTCGAGGGCAAACTCTAAGACAAAGACAAAGAATACCGTCTTTTGCAAGATATATCGGGATTCTTCGGCTTAGCCTCAGAATGACAGAAATTAATTTTGATATTCACGTTGAATAAACTTGTAATTTCATTGAAATGATTATAGAATTAATCAGTAAGGAAAAGGTTTATAAAGCATATGAAAATATCTATTTTTGGAACAGGATATGTGGGGCTGGTTACCGGTGTATGCCTTGCTGATTTGGGGCACAATGTGGTTTGTTGTGACATTGATAAAAATAAAATAAAGGAACTCTCGGAAGGACGTGTTCCGTTTTTTGAACCGAATCTTGAAAGCCTGGTCAAGAAAAACATAAGAGCTCAGAGAATATCTTTCACCGACAATACTGCACAGGGAATTGACGGATCCGAAATTGTGTTTATAGCCGTAGGTACGCCTTCAAAAAAAAATGGAGAAGTCGATCTTTCTTTTGTGGAGCAGGTTGCTAAGAATATCGGCAAGCACTTGCGGAATTATGCTGTTATAGTCAACAAAAGCACGGTGCCGGTTGGAACAGGAAAAAAGGTTGGCGGCATTATAAAAAAATATTATAAGGGAGATTTTGATGTTGCTTCCAATCCGGAATTTCTGCGCGAAGGCGAAGCAATTTTCGATTTTATGAATCCGGAAAGAATCGTTATAGGAACGAACAGTGAAAAGTCAGGAAAAATCTTGAATCTCCTCTATTCTTCTTTCAAATGTCCTATTGTAAATACGACAATTGAAACGGCGGAAATGGTTAAATATGCCAGCAATGCTTTTTTGGCGACCAAGATTTCCTTTATTAATGAGATTGCCAATATTTGTGAGAAAGTCGGAGCTGACGTAGATGATGTTTCTTACGCCATGGGGCTTGATTCTCGCATAGGTGATAAATTCCTTAAAGCCGGCATTGGCTATGGCGGAAGCTGTTTTCCCAAGGATGTGAGAGGCTTGAAAAATATCGCTCTCAAAAACGATTATGAATTTCATCTTTTAAAGTCCGTAATTACGGTTAATCATAAACAAAAAGTATTTGCCGTTGATAAAGCACGGGAGCTGTTGGGGAAAATGGCAGGCAAAAAAATTTGCGTCTGGGGGCTGGCTTTCAAATCCAACACGGATGATTTCAGGGAATCTTTGGCTATAGATATTATTAAACTTTTACATAAAGAAAAGGTTATAGTTAGTGCTTACGATCCGGAAGCGGACTATGATAAAATTGCGGAGAAATCTTCTTTCAAGTCAACGGTGGATTTTTTCGATGATGCCTATGAAGCGCTCAAAGGATGTGATGCTTTGATTATAGCTACTGACTGGAATGAATTTAAAGATGCCAATCTGGCAAAGATGAGAATGATTATGAAAAAGCCTAATGTTATTGACGGAAGAAATATTTACGATAAAGAGAAAATGACCCAATTGGGATTCAGATATAAAAGCGTGGGAAGATAATTAGATATAAAATTGTCCTGCGGGACGATTTACTTTATTTACAAAAATGGATTTTAAGAAAGAAATTTCGATTATTGTGCCTGCTTATAACGAGGCTGAAAGCTTGCCGGTTTTAATTGAGGAAATTCGGGAGAATCTAGCAGGAACGTTCGACAATTATGAAATTATTATTATAAATGACGGAAGCACGGATCAGACTCAAAAAGTCATAGAAGATCTGTTTCAAAAATACCCTGATTATATTATCGGAATAGAACAGCGTCGGAATTTTGGAAAAGCGGACGGACTCAAGGCCGGATTTGAAGAAGCTCAAGGCCGGTTTGTCGTAACTATGGATGCGGATTTGCAGGATGATCCAAAAGAAATTTCGCGTTTCGTCAATAAAATAAATGAGGGTTATGATCTGGTGTCCGGCTGGAAACAAAATCGCAAGGATTCTTTTATAAAAAATAAAACTTCCAAAATTTATAATTTTTTTACTTGTTATTTCTCCGGCATAAAATTACACGACTTTAATTGCGGTTTTAAGGCTTATCGGGGAGATACGGTGAAGAATTTAGATCTCTATGGCCAGTTGCACAGATACATTCCGGTAATGCTTGGCAGTCAAGGATATAAAATTGCCGAGATCCCAGTGAATCATCGTAAAAGAAAATTTGGGAAAACCAAATATGGCCCCAGCAGATTTATTATCGGTTTTCTGGATTTGCTGACAGTAGTGGTTTTGACTAAGTATTTCAAGCGTCCAGCACATTTCTTTGGCGGAATAGGAACAGCATTTTCTTTCTTTGGGTCGCTAATTGTGCTTTACATAGGATACCTTCGGATTACTTTGGGAAATATCGGAGGAAGGTTGCCTCTTTTGGTTTTAGGTATTCTTCTGATTATGGTCGGCGTGCAGCTTATTTCTTTGGGTCTTATCGGAGAGATGCTGGTAAAAAATTCCAATTCAAGAAAAGAATATTTGCATAAAATTAAGAAAGTTGTAAGAAAATAATATGAAAGTTTGCTATTTTGGTACTTACGAGAAGGAATATCCTTTGAATAATATTTTAATAAAAGGGCTTAGAAAAAATGGGGTGGAGGTTTTGGAGTGCCACGAGGCGGTATGGGAAAAATATCAAAACAAGACAGGAAAGTTTCTGAATATTTTTTCTTTGTTTATTCTCTTGCTTAAAACTGTCTATGCATATCTAAAGCTTGGATTTAGTTTTTTTAAAAAATGCAGGAATATAGATTTTTATATTGTTGGTTATATCGGACAGTTTGATGTTTTTTTCTTAAAATTTCTAACTTTTTTGAAACGAGACAAGGCTAAGATAATTTTTGTCCCCCTTTTTTCCTTATATGATAGTGCAGTGGTTGATAGAAAATTATTTAGCAGCCGCAGTATTTTAGGTCGGATGTTGTTTTTTTCTGATAAATATTCAATGCGAATTGCCGATGTTGTTTTTCTGGATACTAACGAACACGGCAATTACATTAGCGAACTTTTAGGCATAGAAAGAAGTAAAATTAGAAGGTCATTTGTCGGGGCCGATGAAAGTGTTTTTTACCCGTTACCTGTTGAATTTTCAAAGAAAGAGGATTCAAATTTTACAGTCTTATTTTTTGGAAAATATATTCCCTTGCACGGGCTTGAAAATATTATTGGTGCGGCTAAATTATTAGAAAACGAAAAAAATATAAAATTTAGAATGATAGGCAACGGTCAGATTCATAAAGAAATAGTCGATATGGCTAAAAAACTAAATTTAAAAAATATAGAATTTATAAACTGGGTTCCTTACGAGGAGTTAATTGGAGAAATAAAAAATGCAGACATTGTTCTTGGCATATTTGGAGGAACAGATAAATCTTTGAGAGTGATTCCTAATAAAATTTTTCAAGCTGTGGCTTGCAAGAAAGCCGTAGTCACGGGAGAAAGCTTGGCCATCGAAGAGCTTTTTAAAGATAGAGAAAATATAATTTTATGTAAAAATAAAAATGCAGAGTCGTTAAGGGATGCTATTATTGTTCTTCAACATGACGTGAAATTGCAAACAAAAGTAGCTAGTAATGCATATGATTTATTTTGCGAGAAATTAGACACTTCTCATATAGGTAAGGATTTTATCGATAAAATCCTTGCACAAAAAATATAAGTTTTAATATAACGGCAAAATTTGGGCAATTAAAAACAAACTGCGTTTTGACAGTTTGTTTTTAATTTAGTTACGATTGTAATATAACGCTGGTTATAACTATAACTATTGCATAAGCAAGTCCGGTGATGACTAAGCCAATAATTCCGGATGATATGGTTTTTTTGGCTTTATCAACCTGATCACTGTTTCCCATGGAGGTTAAATAAAGGATTCCTCCGTATATGACTATGAGAGTTGCCAGCATTGTAACAAAGCCCAGTATCCAGTTGGTTAGATTCATAGCTGCTCCTCTTATGTCAGTGGGAACTCCTCCTGGTTTTGTTTCGGCTCCCCAGGTGCTTATATAAATATAGGCGTTTACTTCTGATGCTCGCATAAAGAGAGGAAATAATAGCATTATTATAATATGTTTAATTTTTTTCATTTTTCTCCTTTCTTTATTTTAGTATGTTTATAAAATTGGTATATTCCCCATTACCAATATTATTGCAGACTTGTCGGATTTATGTCAATAAAGGCAATTAGAGTTGAAATAAAAGAGACCATGAGAATGGTCCTTTTATAAATTTACTATTATGTAACTATGCAGCTAATATAACAGTAGAAACAACGATTACTATTGCATATGCAAGACCACAGATTACAATACCGATAATACCTGCGGTGATAGTACTCTTTGCTTTGTCTACCTGGCTGTCGTTACCCATTGCAGAGAGATAAAGGACTCCACCGTAAATTACAATTAAAGTAGCAATAATTGCAATGAAACCTAATATCCAGTTGGTGATATTCATTATAGCTTCTCTGATGTTTGTAGGAACGTTGGCTGGTTTTGAAGTTGCTCCCCAAGTGCTGATTACAGCAGCATTTGCTTGTGCAGCAAAAACAACTGCGTAAGCCAATAAACCTGAAGACATTAATTTAGTTAAGCTTTTCATTCGTTTCACCTCCCTTCAGATATGTTATTATTTATTAAATATACGTTTTCCAGTTTTTCTAAATTGTTTGGTTATCTTAGTATTACGGTAACTATTACTTTTACTACCGCGTATGCAATTCCTGCTATAACAAGTCCCATAAATGCATTTTGAATAGTTTTTTTTGCGTCTCTAACTTGATCTTGGTTTCCTGCTGCCGTGAGATACTGCACTCCTCCCCAAATAATAACCAGAACTGCGATAAGAGATACTATTCCCAGAAGCCAGTTTGTCATATTCATAATTGCTTTATTGAAATCAGTTACAACTCCACCAGGTTGCTGATTAGGCATTGTCCAGTCGGCTTTGGCCGCTATAGGTAGTGTTGCTAAAATTGCATATGACAACAATCTATTTTTTGACATCTATTTATATTAATTCTTATATAATTTTATACAAGTATTCCTTCGACTATTAGTTTCACAGCTGCATATGCAATTCCTGCTATAAGAAGTCCCATAAAAGCATATTTTATCATTTGTTTGGCTGATTTTGCTTGGTCCTGATTTCCAGTCGAACTTACGTAATTGATTCCTCCCCAAATAATAACTAGAACTGACAGCATAACGATAAAACCTAAAAACCACTCTGTGAGATTTAGAACAGAGTTTTCAAGACTATCTGGAAGCTTATCTGGTTTGTTTGGCAATTCCCATCCATCAGCAGCATAGGCATTATTAGTTGCACTTAAGATAGACGCCATGATTATAGAATTTATGTTTAACATTCTTGCTTTCATTTTCGGTATTAATTTAGGTAAATATCTCATCAATGACTTTTATTAGGGCATATGACAGACCAACTATCAGAAGACCCCAAATTGCATAGCTTATAGTTTTTTTTGCTTTTCCTGCTGCATCTTGATTTCCGGTAGAGCTTACGTAATTAACTCCTCCCCAGATTATCATTAATACGCATATTGATATTCCGAATCCGATTAGCCAGTCTGTAGCATCTCCCAAAACATCTTCAATAGATTTTGTAGGTACCCCGCTTATCTTTGTTAAAGCAGCTTGTGCTGAGACGGGAAATGATAAAAGGGATAGAACTATATAGCTTATAAATAATTTTCTCCCAATTCCTTTTGGCATACTTTAAGATTATTCTACTTTAATAAAATTTTACCACTATTTGATTTATTTGTAAAATCTTTAGTTTTTTAGAAAGATCTCGCCATACATTAAATCTTGCGTAAGCTTTTGTGAAACGTTATTGTTGTCTTGAATTTTTACAGTTTTCCACGCAATTTTCCATTCATTCGGGATTTTTATATTAGCTGCGAAATCGCTTCCTAATGATCCGGATTGTTTTTGGATAATAGCACTGTAGGCATCAGCTGCGCTTGTGGAAGAATTGAAATTTATTTTGAATGGCAGTTCGTACTTGTAGGTGATAGTAACTTCTTCTTTTGGGCTGACATATACCCAGTTACCAAATACAGTTTTTCCTGCTTCTTCAAAAATTTGTGTTTGAGAATCAGAATCAATTTTAATGGTGCTTTCTATAGCTTGGACATCGGGATCGGTTTTGAAAGCGCTGTAATCCATAGGAGGGTTGTATTCTTCAACGGTATTGCCTGAAGCTTCAAGCAAGATGCTTCCTTTGGGCACATAAACCCGCATATAGTCGGAGTTTACGCGGTTATACCAGTCGTATTCGCTGTCTCCCCCAAGATGTTTGCGCTTGATGGTGACAGTGTCGATCACAGTTCCATCTTGCTGGATTTCCGTTTCTAATTTTATACTTTCTTCTATAACCGCATCAGTTTTATAGCCGTTTATATTTGAATTTACTACCGACAAATAATCCCCTTTTTGATTTTGAATTATCTCTCCTCCCCAGCCTCTTTTTTGCAGCATACTTTCTATATCTTCTTCCCGATGATAAATTAATATGTGCTTTGCTTTCAGAGATGTTTCTATTTTTTCAATAACTCCAATCATTTGATTGGCAGTTTCTTCTTTGCTTTCATTGTTGTGTTTTAAGAGCTTGTCCATTAAAATCGGAGCGAGATCGGAAAGTATTTTTTTAGGTTTATTTTCTTCTTTATTATAAAGGTTCTCTACTTGATTTTGAGTTTCAGCAATGAAATTTTCCGAGGTTATAGTCACTCCATATTGTGGCATTTCAATCGGTCCGGTTATTTCCAAAAAACTTTTTATTGTTTCTGGCGTTACCGCAATGACGCCATCAACGGTTGGCCCACCGGTTTTTTCATAGAGCAGGGCGATCTTTTTTGCGCTAGTAGGAAAATCGGAAAACCAGTTGGCATCGTGCATGCTCCAGCTCGCGCTTATTTTTTGAATAGGCATAGGAGGAATAATTTTTTCTTTCAGTTGTCCGTCAGGATTGAAGATTCCGTCTATTGTCAGACTGGCAATTTTCCCTTTTTTCAAATCCAATATTCCGTAGCTTCCAATAAAACCTCCCGTTGCTCGGATTTCGCTGTTGTTTTGGAAAAGCAAGAGATATTTTTGTGATCTTTCCCCGCCCAGCATTTCTGCGATTAAAGGAAAATCTTCCGATAATTTTTGAAAATTTTTAGAAATAACCGGTAATGTTTCTTTTGCCAAAGTTATTTTTTCCTGCATATCTTGCGGAATATATTTTGTGTCTACTTTTTGCAAATTATAGTTGGCTGCACTAAGATGGTCGGCTGCGCTCTTAAAACTGGCTGCAAGTTTGTTAAAATCTATTTCAGATACTCCGTTTGCGTCTTTGGCGGATATATTTTCTAGAACATCACTTAAGTCTTTGCCTGCGAGAGAAATATTTTCTCCGGCGGAAGCCAGGTTTTGTCCGGTAGAAAGAGGAGTATTAATAGGCATATCGGCGATAGTTTCGCCAATGCCGAATCCTATGCCATTGATGGTTTCGCGCGCTTTGGCGAAATTAAGAGTTGCAGAATCGAAATTTTCGCTGGTTGTGGCAAAGTCGGAAGCAATAGCGGAAGCGCCGGCAGATTTGAGATCGTTGTAAGCTTCGGTGCTGACTCCTAGTATTTTTCCCGTGCTTTCAAACTGGTTCTGAACGAAAGAAAAGGAGAATATAATTACCGGGATCATAAAAGAAGATACAGCAAAACGCAATAAAGATTTTCTATTGTAAGAGTTTGATTTTTGTAAAGCCGGAATTGACAGGCTTGGCAAAGACCATTTTAAAGTTGAAGATGCAGTCAATGATGCGGGGTCAAATGAAATCATTTTTTCTTCTTGCTCTATCTTGCTTTCTTGGATGATTTTATTTTCATTTTCCGTCTTTTTTATTTCCAGGGCTGGGGTTGTTGCGTATAGTTGTTTGTTTTCTTTTATGTGCGCATCTTTTTTTACTGCAGAATAATTTAATGCAGAGTTAACTCTTATGTCGGAAACTTTTTTGGCAAATTTAATCGTATTGGCAGTTGGCTGTGGTGCAATAATCTTAGGTTCAGCAAAACTGCGAAGATCGACTACGCCGTTAGTTTTTTTGTCTCCTCTTTGGTAAAGCAGCTTGCTTTTCCCTCTCGGATTTATATCCATTTTTTATACCGTCTTATATAAATCAAAAGTTTCTTTTCCCATTTCATTCCAACTGTATTTTTTTATACGTTCGAATCCGTTATTTCTTAATTCATTATACAATTTTTTATCAGAAAAAACCATATTTATTTTTTCCGCCATTTCTTCCGGTTTTTTCGGATCAAAATATACTGCCGCATTTCCCAGAATTTCCGGCAGGCTGGTGCGATTTGAAGAGATTACCGGCGTACCGCAACTCATTGCTTCAAGTCCGATAAGTCCGAAGCCTTCATAAAAAGATGGAATGATAAAAGCATCAGCTGCATTATAAAAAATTGGCAACTCTGCTTGATCAATGAATCCGACCGGCACGATGTCTTTTTCTAGTCCTAAACTTTCCCAAGTATTGCGCACTTCCGGATAATAAGGATCTTCTTTTCCTCCTAAAACCAAATTGATATCGAGTCGGTATTTTTCTCTAACAAGTTTGAAAGCTTTGATAAGTCCTACCAAGTTTTTGTGATTTCTCCATACTCCGGTATAAAAAAGAAAAGGTTTCTGAATGCTGTATTTGCTTTTTAAATCTGCCAAGGCTTGTTCATTTTCTATAATCTTGAATTGCGCATCGACTCCTTCGTAGATCACTTTTATTTTTCGGGGATTTATTTTGAAATATTTGATAATATCGTTTTTGGTGGAGTTGGAAACGGCGATAATTTTTTTAGCTTTTTTAACGGAAGAGTAAAAAACCAGCCGGAATCCAATTTTTCTGATAGGAGATTTCATTTTATGTCCGGGAAAAAAGTACGGAGTTATGTCGTGGATGGTAATTGCCGATTTTTTGAAATAAAGAATGGGAGAATTAAAATGTGTGAAATGCATAAGGTCAAGTTTTTCTTTGTAAAGAGCGATGGGCAAAATTAGCTGTTCTTTCCAGCTATACCATTTGCAATTTACTTTCACTTTTTTAACTCTTTGATTTGGAATTTTGAAATTTTCATATTCTTCAGGCATCAAAAAAATGACGTAGTTGTTAACTTTGTCTATCTCAAAAATAAATTCGAGCAGATGTCGGATATAATTTCCTATTCCGGTTTGGGCATAGCCGTACATTCTGGCGTCTATGCCGATGGTTTTGGGTTTTGAATTTTGCATAATGCTAGCTGAGTATAAAATCAAGAGTTTCTTCTGCACATTTTTTCCAATCGAACTGTTCGGATCTTTCCTTGCCAAGATCGGCAAGTCTTTGCGCGAATTTTTTATCCGTTAAAATATGCTCTATTGCTTCTTTTAATTCGTCCGGATTGGAAGGATTGATGGTAATAGCGGAGTTTTCGACAGCTTCGGGAATGGAAGAAATATTAGAAGTGATAACTGGCGTTTTTTGAGCCATCGCTTCCAAAGGCGGGAATCCGAATCCTTCGTAAAATGATGGATAGATAAACAGTTTTGCCATGCCGTAAAGGGCCGGCTTGTCTTTTTCTGCAACAAATCCGGTAAAGATTATATCATTTCGCGATGTAAAACTTTGTGCTGTCTTAAAAATATCATCATAAAGCCATCCTTTGGATCCGGCGATTATTAATTTAAAATCAGAGCCTTTCAGCATTCCTCGCGTCTTTATTTCTTCAAAAACTTTTAAAAGGCTTATGATATTTTTGCGCGGTTCCAAAGTTCCCAAATATAAAATATAATTTTCCGGCAGATTATATTTCTTTTTCACATATATTTTTTCATGCGGCAGGATATTTCTTTTTGCTCTCCAGCTTAAACCGGAATAAATAACTTTGATTTTTTCCGGATCAATTTTATAAATTTCAACAAGATCCTGTTTCGTGGAATTGGAAACGGCTATAATTTTGTTTGCTTGTTCAGCTTGTTTGCGCGGGTTCATTGAAAAATGCCAGATGTTTTTTTGCGAGGAATAGAATTCCGGGTATTTCTCAAAGCTAAGATCGTGGAAAGTTACGGTTTTTTCGCAAAGCGCACTGGTGGCGGATGAAAAAATATGCGGAGAAAAAAACCTATTTACTCCTCCCATAAGTTTGTCTATCTTGGGAAAATTAAACCGGAAAGTTCCGTCTATGATTCGGTTCGGAATTTTGAAATCCATCAGTTCAACATTTGGAAGGTTTAGCCATTCATAATCCAGCTTCTTTTTTTTCCATCCATTATAGAAAAGCTTGAAGTCGATGTCTTTATCCAACGGCAGCATATTTTCCAGAAGCTCCGAAGTATATTCCTCGATTCCGGTTTTGTTTCCGCGAGCAAGCATGCGGATATCAATGCCTATGGTTGTTTTGATTTGCATTTATGAAAAATACTTTTTTAAAAAGGTCGCCAGGATTCCTAAAAATAATCCTGAAAATATTCCGATTGTGCCATTAATGATGGCATCCGGCCGTGATTCAATAATGATAGGTTGATTATTGCTGACAGAAAAAGAAATTTCTTTCGCACTTTCAGTTTCGGTGTTCCCTATCTTTTCTTTGACCGTCTTTATCAATGCTTCGGATATTTTTTCCGCATCTTCTCTTTTGCTGGTCTCGAAACTTACTTCTACGTACAAATTAGACATTTTGTGGGCGGAAAATTTTTTCTTGTAGCTTTTAATATTTTTAAAATTGGGATCGATTTGCGATTTGCTGTATATTTCATTAACTATTTCCGGACTCTGGAGCATCTTTTCTATATTGTCGGCGATAATTTCTCCCGATTCAAGCGCATAATATCCATCATACTTGAAGTCATTTGTTTCTTGCGAGCCTTGTTTGTTAACAAAAAGGGAAATGGAAGTATTGTATTTTGCCGGCATGTAAGTTGAGAAAGCCCAAGCAGCAAGACCGGTTATGAGCGAAAAAGCAATAATCATTTTCTTCTCCGCCTTGATGATTTTTAAATAGCTTTTTAATTCCATTGTTATACTTTATTTTTAAAATTTAGATATTCTCTTTCTACCATTGTTTGGATGTTGTTTTTGAAAATTTCCTTGTCGAATTTTTTCGCGTGCGCCCTGATTTCTTCGGAATTAAATTTATTTTCCTGAAAACTTTTTATTGCTTCAACGATTGCGTTTGCAGTCTGCTCTTTAAAGAATATTCCCGTTTTATCTTCTATCACCGTTTCAAGCGCTCCTCCGCTTTTATATGCAATTACCGGTCTTCCGGAAGCCATTGCTTCTAGTGGCGTGATGCCGAAATCTTCTTCTGAAGGGAATATTAACGCTTGACATTTCGAATAATATTCAGCTGTTTCTCTGTCGTTTAAGTATCCAAGAAATTCTATGTTACTCTTGGCGGTTTTTTTCAGCCTTTCCGTTTCCGGCCCTTTTCCTATTATTTTTAGCGGCGTCCCCAGTTCATTAAAAGCCTCTACTACAATATCGAATCTTTTATAAGGAAGAGCGCGGCCTACTATCAGATAATAATTTTCAACTTTGTCAGTTATATGGAAATTATTTATATTTACCGGCGGATAAATAACTTCCGCGTCTTTATTATAATATTTTTTTATTCGATTTGAAACAAATTTGGAATTGGCAATGTATTTATCCGGTCTTTCTGCGGAAATTTTGTCCCAGAGGCGAAGGTAGCTCATTCCAAAAGGCAGGAATTTCCTGGTTATTTTGGAATAACTAAACTCCCGCATATGCCTGTGGCAGTCATCCCAAGCATAGCGCATCGGAGTGTGGCAATAAGTAATATGCAGGGTTTCTGGTTTGGTTACAATTCCTTTTGCGTAGCTGTTGGAATCGGATAGTACTACATCAAAACCGGATAAATCAAGACTTTCGATTGCCATTGGCATCAGCAGCGGATACGCTCTGTGATGAGAGCTTATAAAAGGTATCTTTTGCAGAAATGAAGTGCGGATTTTACGGTTTTTAAAAGCACTATTTGTCAGTTTTTCGTCATAAACCATAGTGAAAATAGGCGCATTTGGGAAAATTTCACAGAAAGTTTCCAATACTCTTTCTGCTCCTCCATATTGCACCAGATAATCATGAACCAGGGCGATTTTCATTTCTATATTAAAACAAATTATATTCTTTCCCTATTATGGCAAAAAAAGGACAAGAAGTCCATAATTTATGGTCATTAATAATATAGAAATTTTCTACCCCTCTTTTTTATTGACAATTATTATAATGCGTGTTATTATATTTATGCTTTAAAAATAGAGAATGAACGGAATGCTATTTTAATTCATAAGTTAATCAGGGCAAAAAGGAGACATTATGAATATTTTCGAACTGAATGTACGCAATTGCCAGGAGAAAGATCTTCTTTTCGTGGAGAGTCTTTTGAAGAGAAATATGGAAGAAGCAATGTTTAAACATTGGGGCGAAAAATGGAATTCGGCTTTGTTCTGGGAAAAAACTAATCCGGCAAGCATTACCTTGATTGAATATAAAGGCGAACCTATTGCTTTCTTTGACGCCTTTGAAGAAAAAGGATTTCTTCATCTTCTTAATATGAATGTAGTAGAAGAATTCCAGCGTCAGGGAATTGGCGGTTATATGCTTTCTTTATTAGAAAAAAAGGCGCAGAAAATGAGACTAGAGAAAATATTTTTAGAGGTATTTCTAGACAATAATGCCAGGCTGCTTTATGAGAAAAACGGTTATAAATATGTCGGGAAAAAAAATCATTGCTGGATAATGGAGAAAATGATCTCTATAAAAAACACGAACCATAAAGAATGACTTTATGGTTTTTTGTCTTTGTATAAAAACGGAATAGGTTTCCTATTTTTGTTTTTATTCTAAAATCCTTGTTTATCAAGTTCCTCGTTAACCAGTTTGTCGGCCAACTTGTTTTTTTCTCTCCGAACGTGTATAAATTCTACTTTATCGAAATTAAGGCAAAGTTTGCAGACTTGGGCGAAAAGATTTTTCATTTTATCGTCTTTTACCTTATATTCCCTTTTTAGCTGTTTGACCACCAGCTCACTGTCAAGGTGGCACATCACTTCCCCGCCTCCGCCGATCAGTTCATTAGCTTTTTCCAGGGCTGCTATTAGCGCACTGTATTCTGCCTGGTTATTAGTGGCTGTGCCAAGATATTTTGAAGCGGTAAAAATAATTTCTTCTTTTTCATTTTGAATTACAATTCCACACGCTGCAGGGCCGGGATTGTTGCGTGATCCTCCGTCAGTATAAGTTATTAATTTTTTCATTCGTTTGTCTTATTTTTTAATTCTTCGATTTTTGCGGCGGCTGTGTCAGCTGCAGTTTTCCAATCTTTGCGGTTTGAATAGATTTGATTTAGCATATCAATAAGAATCGTGTCTATTTTATCGTTAAACTTATAATAACTGCGAGCCATGGTTGCTTGTTTGGCAAAAACGCTGATTGCATCATTCTGTTCGGATTGTTCTTGTATCAAATCGATTCTTGCCGATGCTCTGTCGGTAGCTTTCAAATAAGAAACAATGTTTTCTTTTTGGCTGGCAAAACTTAAGAAACTCCAGGCTATCTTTGAACAGTCGATATATTGTTTATTTCCTTTAATGCTGCACGAGCTCTGATTAGATACGACGGGGAACCAGACATTGGAAATATTAATAGGGGTGGAATTGGGAATCTGAGGAATAGGGGCAATGCCGTAATTCAGCTCCGGCTTTAATGCTAATAAATTTGCTTTCTGGTAACTGTAATTTAACATCATTGCCGTTTTTCCTGCCGCGAAATCTTGTATTGAATTTGTCAGTTCATTGTTCCAAGTGTAGATTTCTTTGTCCGGATCGGAAAATTCCATATAGAATTGAATTCCTGTCAGTCCAGGCTCTCTTTCTTGCGTTCCCTGTGCCGTGTTTATACTGATTTTTTTGTTGAAGTCGATATTGCTGTTGTCATCAATGATTTTTGCTCCGCCTTGCAACATAAGAAGCGATAAAATGTCGCAGGAACGGTTAATGCCATTCCCTCCCCCCAACGCTATTCCGGATTGTTTTATTTTGTTGTTCTTTTCCAATATTGTCAGTTTTTTTACATCACTTTTTAGCTCATCCCAAGTTGTAGGAGGAGTTTCGATGCCGGCTTTCTGGAAAAGATCTTTGTTATAATAAAGAGCCAAAGAATCTGAATAGATAGGAACTGCATACATTTCATTGTTTTGATAAAAAGCTTCTTGTAATGTATATGGCGGGAATATCTCCCCTAGTTTCTCATAGTTCAAAAGATTATATTCGGTTACATATGCTGCGTTTCCTGTGAGAGGTTCTAGCTTATTGACGTATCTTTCCAGCCAATAATTGTTGATCATAAAAATACTCGGACTCTTGTTTTCCGCATAAGCCTGCTCAATGTTGTTTTCATATGAGGCAAAATCTTTTTTTGTATAATTAACCTTAACTTTGACTTTTTGTCCATTCCAAATGTGTTCTTGCTCTTCAAATTTATTTATTATTTCTTCCCAACTGTCGGAGTTATCCCAGGTCCCCCAAAATTCCAAGGTCACTTCAGCCGGTTCTTGATTGTTATTATTTTGCAGTGTCTTGGAACCTATGAATTTGTCGATTTCATAGAAATTAAATAAAAATATAATTAAAGGTATGATTATGAGTATTCCTGCAAATAGAATTATATTTTTTTTAGACATTGTTTTTATTTATTTTTATATATTTATTTTATATTATTCTTTGATAATATGCCAGGCAAAAAGGCTTGCACCGATTAGGATGCATAAATCAGCCAAGTTAAATGTGAAAATATTAGCAAAGTTTATATAATCTATTATAAAACCCCATCGTATTTTGTCTATGAAATTGCTTGTAATGCCGCAGATTATTAAACCTGCTGGAATAAAAATATTTCTAAATTTATTTTTTTGTTTATATACAAAGATAAATATAAAAAAAATAAACAAAGCGCTAAGAGCTAAGGTTTTATTTATGTTCAAGCCGAATAAAGAATGGTAGTTTCTCTGAAAAAGATTTATTTTTAGAAAAAGATTTTTAAGGATTTGGTCTAAAAATAAAACGCCTATTAAAAATATTAAAGATATTTTGAGGCGTTTTACTTTTGATTTGTTGCAAGGCATGATATTATTTTTCGCACTTTATGCACAGAGTTGCTTCAGGCATTGCTTCCAGCCTTTCAAGACTTATCATTTGTTT
>CAZKLR010000011.1:0-6749 GCA_964553695.1 uncultured Candidatus Saccharibacteria bacterium
CTCGTTTCAATCATAAATCTAAGAATTATACCTACTTCCCACAGCACTTCTTATATTTCTTGCCCGAACCGCAGGGGCATAAATCATTGCGGCCGATTTTATTAGTGTTCACTTCCGGCTTATTAACTTCTTCAGATTCATCAACACTTCCGCCGCTTTCCTGAACATTCTTGTTCTCCATCGGCGATTCAATCTTGCGCGCAACCTGAATCTTGAAAAGCGAATTAACCACATTCTCCTCAATCAATTTGATAAGATCGTGATACATTCTATAGGCTTCTTTTTTGTATTCAACTAAAGGATCGCGCTGGCCATAACCCCTAAGTCCGATTCCATCACGCAGACAATCCATCGCGGTCAAATGTTCCATCCAAAGCATATCGATACTGCGCAGCAATACCATCTTTTCAATCTGTCGAGCAACATCATAACCAATACTTTCTTCTTTGATATTGTAGTCTTTGCAGATTTCCTCAAATAAAAGATCCTCTAATTCTCCTTTTACTATTTCATCCGGTTTATCCGAATCTATAATTTCTCCTATTTTATCCTGAATATTGTTCTTAAGAGATACTATTTTGTTGGCAGCGTCCCACATTCCCTTCTTATCCCAATTGGCGCGAGTATCCGCGCTATGCACTGAAATGATATCCTGAATTTGTTTCTCCAGCATATCCAAAACTTTATCCTTGAGTTTCATCAGCTCGGGGAAATTTTCTTTGGTAATCGGCAATCCCTCTTTATTATCTTCAATACGTTTGGTTGCTTCAAGAAGGTCTCGCCGCCTTTTATATATCGCTTCACGCTGCTTGTTCATCACATCATCATAATCCAGAACGTGTTTTCGGAGATCGAAATTAAACCCTTCGATTTTCTTCTGAGCCGCTTCAATTTGTTTGGAAATAAAAGAATTTTCAATCGGCATATCTTCCTCGATACCAAAAGTGTCCATTACTTTCTTCATTTTTTCCGAACCGAACACTCGCATCAGGTGATCTTCAGTAGAAACGTAAAACTGCGTTTCTCCCGGCTCGCCCTGGCGGCCGCTTCGTCCTCGAAGCTGATTATCAATACGCCGCGCTTCATGCCTTTCCGTTCCTAAAATACAAAGTCCGCCTAACTCCAGCACTCCTTCTCCTAGTTTGATATCAGTTCCACGTCCGGCCATGTTAGTAGCAATCGTTACCGCGCCTTTTTGCCCCGCACCGGCAATAATAAGAGCTTCTTTCTCATGGAATTTGGCGTTTAAAACTTCATGCGGAATTCCCTCTTTTTTCAAGAATTCGCTCAAAATTTCCGACTTCTCAATCGAAATCGTTCCGACCAAAACCGGCTGCCCCTTCTCGTGCCTAGCTTTAATCTCGCGCACTAATGCCATAAATTTCCCCTTCTCGGTCTTATAAATAGAATCAGGACGATCAATGCGAGTAACTGTCTTATTGGTCGGAATAACTAAAACTTCCAAATTATAAACCTTGCCGAATTCTTCCGAAGAAGTTGCAGCTGTTCCGGTCATACCGGCAAGCTTCTTGTATAATCTGAAATAATTCTGAAAAGTTATCGTCGCCAGTGTCTTGCTTTCTTTTTGAACTTTTACCTTCTCCTTGGCTTCAATCGCCTGGTGGAGCCCCTCGCTGAATCTTCTTCCCGGCATCGCTCTCCCGGTAAATTCATCGATAATAATAACTTCATCATCTTTAACCATATAGTCCTTATCACGCTTGAAAAGAATCTCAGCCTTAAGCGCTTGTTCAAGATGATGCACCATTAACATTCCTCCTTCTTCATAGATATTACCCATTCCCAGTATCTGCTCCACCTTATCAATCCCTTCATCAGTTAAGCTTACCGCACGCATTTTTTCATCAACGGTATAGTCAGCGTCTCTCTGCAACCTCGGCACCAAGCGGGAAAAACTTTCATACATATTGTCAGAATCCATATCTGGCGCAGAGATGATAAGAGGAGTTCTGGCTTCATCAATTAAAATACTGTCGATTTCATCTACTACCGCATAATTAAGCTCGCGCTGTACCAGATACTGATTTTGTACCGCCATATTGTCGCGCAGATAATCAAAGCCGAACTCATTATTAGTGCCGTAAGTGATGTCGCAGTTGTAAGCTTCCTTGCGAGTTATCTCCTGCAAGTTCTGCATTTCTACCGTCACCTCCACGCCGTCCGATGAAACATTTGGCTCAAATTTATATGAATGTTCGTGTTGAATGGCAGCAACACTCAGTCCCAAAAATTTATAAATCGGACCCATCCAGTTCGCATCACGTTTGGCTAAATAATCATTAACAGTAACAACATGCACGCCTTTGCCGGCAAGCGCATTTAGATAAACCGGCAGAGTTGAAACCAAAGTTTTTCCTTCTCCAGTTTTCATCTCCGCAATTTGCCCTTTATGCAAAACAATTCCTCCTATAAGCTGAACATCATAGTGTCTTTGCCCTAAGATTCTTCGGGAAGTCTCACGCACAGTCGCAAAAGCTTCCGGCAAAATTGCGTCCAAAGTTTCTCCTTTTTCCAGCCTAGCCTTCAAGATTTCCGTCTGGGATTTCAGCTCCTCGTCAGACATTGCCTTGTATTTTTCTTCAAGCGCATTTATCGCATCCACTGTTGGCTGCATTTTTTTTACTTCTTTTTCATTCGGATCTCCAAAAATTTTATTCAAAATTGACATAGTCTTAGATTTATAATTATTTACCTATTCTAACAAAGGAAAGAAGCGAAATCAAGTTTCGCCTCCTATAAATACCGCACCTCGAATTATTTTTTTCGCAGCTTTCTGAATTCATCTTTCGCCCAAGCAAGTGGTGAAATCCTTTTTAAATCCTTTATAAACTTCCTTCCCCTTCTTGACTTGCTTATCCTTTCGGCTTTATATTCATTAATCATAATCTTCAACTCATCTTTCACGTCATCAATCGCTTTATAAATATCATCGCTTTCCACAACAGAGCGGAACATTTTCTTCGGTAATTGCAAATTTACTTCAGCCTTATAAATATCCCCTTGCTGATGATGCTGGGTTGTTTTGGCCAGCTCTATCCTGGCAACAACGTGATTTTCTCCCAAGTCAATATCTTCCATAAATTTTTTCAGTCCGCCAATTTTTTCTTCCGCATAAGACTTAAGATCGTTATGAAGCTCCAGATTAGTTCCTTTTATAATGATATTCATAGCTTTTTAGGTTAGTATTTAACTGCTTTTAGCATATCAAAAAATGAAGCTTCTGTCGAGAAAAATCTTGTTTAATTTATTGTCGATTTAACCGGAAAAATCCGTTTTCCCCCGCTCTTCAAATTTTAAAAATAAAGAGTATATCCCCATTATAAAAACCATCATACCGGCAAATAAAAATGTTTTTTGATATCCAAAAGCGGCCACAGCAAGCCCTCCTATTACTCCGCCCAGCGCCGGACCTAGCGTGGTCATTACCGAATCAATAGTTGAAGCTTCCTCTTTATAATCCGCCAGCTTCTTGGCGAAAAATGCGCTCTTACCGCTCCCAAGCGCCAATGCGCCCATCGAATCCAATATATTGAGAGCAAACAATGCGCCTTTGGATAAGGCGAAATAAAAAACCCCAAGCAAAATAGAAGCTATCCCTTCCGCAATCATTCCATTAGCGGCAATTTTTCCCTTATGCATCTTTTCCATCAGTTTTATTGTCAAAATCGAGAACGGAACATAAACAAAAGCGATGGCAGAAGTAAACCCGATAATTTCATCCTGAGAAAAAGAAAGATCTTTAAGAAGCAATACAAAAAAAGCGCGGTAGATTCCGCCCAAAATCAAAGTAGAAAAAATAAAAAATAACATCAACACTACGTTTTTCTTGCCATTTAAAATACGCAACACTTCGCGATATCTTTGTATCTGAGTTTTACCGTCGTCTATTCCTGTATTATATTCTTCGAAATTTTTAACATCTTCATTGTCTCGAAGCCGGAAATATGCGTAAATGGCATTGGCAAATTGAATGACAACGCTTGCAAAAAACACTCCAGAAAAACCAAACTTCCAAATTATCATTCCGCCAATTGCCGGTGCAAGGGCGGTAGCATAGTTTGGCATCGAATAGAACCAGCCAAAACTTTTTGTATGGCTTTTAGATTTTGAATTCATCAAAATAAATTTCAATGACACCAGCCAGGCAGCGGCAGAAAATCCCAATATAACCTGCGCCGTATAAAAGATATAGATATTCTGATTAAAAAGCATTATTAAGGCAAAAATTCCGTAGCCAGAAACTCCAAACGCCGCAAGTTTCGCGGGACTGACTTTGTGAATATAAAAATTTACAATGAAGCAAGAAATCGATATGACAAAATAAGTCAAAAAATAAATGTTGCCAATGTTTATGATAGAAATTCCGATTGATGCCAGGTATAGAGGATAGAATAAGGAAAACAGTTTATAACCGAACATTAACAAAAAATGGATAAACGAAACATCAAAAGTTGTTTTCTCCATCTTTGGCAAATACGAAATTAATCCGGAATTATCGTGCAATATGTTTTGCATTTTTGATTTTATGAAAATTATAATAATAAATTATGTATCATTGAGCAACGCGAGTTATTGCGAGCGCTTTTATACACAAATTAATTATAGCATACCGGCTCGGCGCGGAATTGTATCTCGGAGTAGCGCAATTAATTGCGCGCGTATTTTATGCTTTATAACTTTATCCAGCTTAAGACAGCCGCGCGAACTAAAGTCCGCTGCTCCGTTGATATTAACATATTTCAGGCAAAAAGAAAAAGCAACTCGTTTGCTTATTTTGCAAAGTCATCGTTGCCTAAGACAATAATCTAAATTATAAAGATGTATTTTTTTTAAAATATCTGATAGCGTTCGCTATCATAAATCTCATACGCGGAGAGATAACGTTAGGAGCACTATCTCCCGAGAAAACTTCAATAGGAAAGAATTTAATTTCTTCTCTATTGATTTTAGCTTGAAACACTTCAGCTTCAGTCAGTTGGTTATAGTTGATTACCGTGACGAAAGCCAAATCTATCTGGCCAGTCCCTGTGTCCGTAAGCCAGGCTGGCAAGAGAACAAAATTATCCTCAAAATAATTGAGAATTAATCCCGTCTCTTCTTCTATTTCTTTTTTGAGCGTGTTAAAAATTGTCCCCGTATAATCTCCTTTCGGGGCTAAATCTTCTAAGTCGACGCCGCCGCCCGCCAACTCCCATTTGCCGGACAAATCCTGATCATAAATCAATGAATTTGTTTCCGCTCTTTTTCTTAATAACACTTCTTTACCTTTGACGATCAATACAAAAAGACCTATACCTACAGCAGGGACTCGATTACGTGCTAAATTCTTTTCACAATTTTCCAATATTTTTTGGACTGTTGCTTCCATGTTATTACCTCGTTTTCGACCTGATTTATTTTTTTGTTTTTATATTTATTTTTATCAAGCCGTTAAAACCCGCAAAGATTGCGAGCTTGTGCGGCTTGATAAAGTTTTGTCAAAGGACTGTTAAATATATCAAAATTTTTCAATTTAGTCAATAATTCAAGAGAATCTTTAACTTTTTTGGGATAGCAAAAACCGCCTTATTTTCTTGGGACTAAGGCAGTTTATCCAAAAATACTCAAAAGAATCAAAATCCTACATATTCAATTTCTTCCTGAAGCTGAATTCCAAACTTGGAACGAATTTTCTGCTTTATAACGCTTATCAGAATCACCACGTCTTCCGCTTTGGCACCTCCGGTATTGATAATGAAATTAGCGTGTTTTTCAGAAACCATTGCGCCGCCAATCTTCTTGCCTTTTAGCCCGACTTGCTCGATCAGCCAACCCGCAGGCACAATATTGTTTTTGCATACATCACCGAAATTCGAACAATGTATAAAAGCTCTTTTCTGATCTTCCGTCAGAATAGGATTTTTAAAGATACTCCCAACGTTCGGATATTCAAGTGGTTGCTTCAATCTTCGGTTTTCCATATTTTTGTCAATCTCTTTTTTCATTTCTTCTTTGTCTTTTCTTTGGAAGAGCAAAGTTGCACCAATAATTGCATATTTTTTCGACTCCTTAAAAACACTTTTGCGATATTCAAATCCGCATTCTTCTTTCAGCATTTCCCGAAATTCATAATTTTCCAAATAACCTTCCTGCTCGTTAAATTTCATTTCTAAAACTTTTACCGATTTCACCGATTCGGAGATGTCCTTTCCGTTCGCGCCGGCATTGTTACAAATCGCCCCTCCCAAAGTTGCCGGAATTCCAGCCGACCACTCCAATCCGCCAATTCCATCTTTTTGAAAATCTAGAACCAACTTTGTAAGAAGTATTCCGGCTCCCAAATCTGCTTCAAGACCATTGTCCGTTTCTTTAACCGCCATATCTTGATTTTCTATTTTCAGCACCAATCCTCCAAATCCTTGATCGGAAATTAAAAGGTTACTTCCTTTGCCAATTATAAAAACAGGCACTTTATTCTCAATCGCAAAATCCAAGGCGCTTTTAATTTCTTCTTCATCTGCAGCCTCGCAAAAATATTTCGCTTCTCCTCCAATCTTGAAAGTTGAATATTCCTTGAGCGAGATTTTCTCTTTTATGTTTTCAGTCAGATTGCTATCTTCCATACTTTTTATTTTCTCCATCTAAATAGATAAGATTTATATATTTCTATTTTAAAATATTTTATTAATATTGTCTAAAACGCATTAGTACTCGAGTACGGAGTAGCGGACTTTAGTCCGCGCTGTTAT
>CAZKLR010000011.1:6849-12168 GCA_964553695.1 uncultured Candidatus Saccharibacteria bacterium
CTCATCGCTTCCTGCACCAACGCTTCCGATTTGGAATCCAACGCAGATGTCGCTTCATCTAAAATCAGAATCTTAGGATTTTTCAAGATGGCACGGGCAATGGCGATCCTCTGTTTCTGTCCGCCGGAAAGCTGCACGCCTCGCTCACCCACCTGTTCTTCCAGTTTGTTTGGAAAGTTATCGATAAAATTCTGAGCATTGGATGCTTTGAGAGCAGTCGCAATCTCTTCTTCAGTCGCATCCGGTTTTCCATAAATAATATTATTGCGGACCGTATCATTAAACATGCTGACATCTTGAGGAACTATTGCAATATTGTCCCGAAGATTTTTCAAAGAAATTTTTTGAATATCCATTCCATCCAACAAGATTCTACCCGAAGTGGGAATTATATATTTTGAAAGAAGATCCATCATAGTTGATTTGCCGACACCGCTTTCTCCGACCAACGCCACCATTTCTCCCGGTTTAATTTTTAAGCTGATATTTTTCAGGACTTGCCTGGTCTCGTTATAAGCGAAAGAAACATCTTCGAAGTCGATCTCCCCTTTCACATCGGAAAGACAAATTTTGCCTTTAGCTTCATAATCTTCAGTTTCTTCTTCGAGCAGCGAATACCCCCTGCGTACAGTTGCCATCCAGCGGCGATAATGACCTATATTGCCTCCAAGTTTCTGCATTGGAATTCTCACCAGCTCCAAATATCCAATAAAGGCGACGGTCTGTCCAACGCTTAATTGTCCTTGTTGAAAAAACCAAAATATTGCCAGCAAAGAAAATAGGGTCCAGGAACTGACGATTATATCGCGCATAAACATCGCATGATTGAGAACATCCCAAAAACGATTGAAATACGGCATAGTCTCACACTCTAGAATAGAAGAGATTTTTGCATTCTCATATCTTTCTCCTGAATTTGCCTTGACAAGTTTAATATTGGCAACTGAATCATTCATCGACCCATAAACTTCTTCGTAAGATTTATTTCCGGCAACAATATGATCGCTGATCGGCGCCGCATATTTAACAGAGACATAAATATACAAAGATATCCCGGCTAGCATAATAGCAAAAATAATCCCGTTTATATAGATACCGATTAAAATCAGGGCAATCAACATCATAAGAATGTCGGCGCTGAACCAGAAAACAATACTCTCCAATATCATTTCCAGAGAATCGGCAGCGTTAATGTATCGAGAAGAAAGTTTTCCGCTCTTATTTTTGTTATGATAGGAAAGCTTTAGATTTATGGAATGCGCATTCAAAAGCACTAAAAAATCATTCATACAGGCGAGAGAAATCCTGCCGCCTTTTGCAACAACATAACGCGTGGTCCAACTGTAAATATAATAAAAAGAAACCCAAAGCAGCAGCCAAGCGACAACGATCTTGGTTACGCCATCCGAGATAAGCAATGACACTACTTTTCCTTGAATGTAAGGAATAAGGGCTCCAAGAGTAGCGCCAAAAAGCACAATAATAACAATTGTGTAAAATTTCTTCTTATATTTTGACAGAAAACGCCAAATAATTTTGACGTCTCCTCTGAAATTATCTTCCATACGATCCTGTTTAAGAAAAGCCTTTCACGGCTTTCCACTTTAAGCCTATATTGTACCATAAACATCGATAAAATCAAGCAGTTTTAGCTACCAGACTGTCTGCAATTTCAAAAACATCACCCGCACCCATAATCAACAGGATGTCGTTCGGCTGCAGTTTTTCATCAATAATTTTTCTGGTTTCTTCCAAATCTTTGGCATATGTTATATGTTCCTTCAATTTATCGTTTTGCTGCTTAATATCTTCAACCAAGTCCCGCGAGCTAACTGTTTGATCCTGCGCCTCTTCCCTGCCGGCGACATCGTAAATCTCAGTAAGTATAACTTCGTCCGCAAAATCAAAGCTCTTTAGAAAATCTTCGTACAAACCCCTTGTGCGATTATGCTGATGCGGCTGAAAGGCAGCAACAATTCTTCTTCCCGGATAGAACTCTTTTGCCGCTTTAATAGTTACCCCTACCGCAGTCGGATGATGCGCATAGTCAGAAATCACCAGCGCACCTTTATACTCGCCTTTGATTTCAAATCGCCGCCAAATTCCTGAAAAATTTTCCAAAGAATTTTTTATCTTTTCAACCGAAATTCCCAAACAAACCCCCAAAGAAATTGCCGCCATCGCATTTCTGACATTAAACTCACCTGGAATTTTTAAAGAAAATTTTCCCAAACTTTCTTCCTTATGGAATACCTCAAACTCGACTTTGCCGGAAACCGTTATGAAATTTTTGAAATAAAAATCATTCTTCTTTTCATCGCTGCCGAAATATACAACTTCAACTTCGGGCTTTTCCGATTTTACCTGAAACGCCACTTCTCTAGCATTCTTGTCATCGCCATTTATAAGGAAAATACCATCTTCCGGCAAATGTCTCGCAAAATCCAAAAAAGAATCTTTAACCTCTTCCAAGTCTTTGTAGCAATCGGTATGATCAAGTTCGACATTGTTAAGAATAATAATTCGCGGATAAAGGCTCATAAAATTATGATTATACTCGCAAGCTTCCGCCACAAAATGTCCGCTTTGCCCTATTCTCAGATTACTACCATAGCGAGGCACAATACTTCCAACCAGCACTGACGGATCAATTCCTCCGTCCTCAAGGACACCGCCTATCATTGCCGTAGTCGTTGATTTGCCGTGAGTTCCGCAGATTGCAATTCCATTTTTATCATTAAAAGCAAGACCCAATGAATCAGAATAAGTTATAACTTTCATCTTTTTTTCCAAAGCAGTCTTCAATTCAGGATTGGTTTTTGGAACCGAGGTCGTATAAACCACCAAGTCAATATCGTCAGTTATATTCTCCGCAACTTGTCCATAATTTATTTTAATTCCCAATTCTTCCAGTCCTTGAGAAACTTTGGAAGGCTTTATGTCCGAACCAATAACTTCCTTGCCGCGCGCTTTCATAAACCTGGCAATTGCGCTTATGCCAATTCCGCCGATACCAATAAAATAGATCTTGTTTAGTTTTTCAATATCAATGTCAATCTTCTCCATATATTTTATTTAAATTATTTTCCTAAATTTATAATCTCATCCGCAACAATATCCGCGGCTTCGGGATGAGCCAGCTGTCTGGCAGCTTTTATCATCTCCATAATTTTCAGCTTGTCGTTAAAGAGGCTTTCCAACGTTTCCATAAAAAGATGCGGCTTAAGATTTTTTTCATTTACAAGAACAGTCGCTCCGGCTTCAGCAAAATAGAATGCATTTTTATTTTGATTATCACTTGCAGAATCGGAAACAGGAATTAGAATGCTGGGCTTGCCCACAAACATTATTTCCGCAACTGTGTTTGCTCCGGCACGACTGACAACTAGATCGCAAGCAGCATATGCGTTAGCAAGACTTTGTTTCAAGAAAGGGAAAAGGTGATAATCATCAAGGAAAGGAATATTCATTCCCTGAACGTGAGATTTTATCCATTCATAGTCGCCAATTCCGCATTGGTGAATAATCTCATATTTTTGCAGAAGCTCCGGCAAAAGCTCAACAATCAAATTATTAATAAGCTTTGCGCCTCGGCTCCCCCCCATAATCAGTAAAACAGGTTTATCTCCATCAATCATAAATTTCTTTCTGCTTTCTTCCCTATCAGCTTTTATAACAGAGTAGCTTACAGGACTGCCGGAAACAAAAGTTTTTTTAGGATCAAACGATATTTCTATTTGAGGAAACGACAATGCTATTCTAGTGGCAAGACGACCGATAAGCTTATCCGTATCCTTAGGAATAGCATCCGATTCGTGCAGAATCACAGGGATTCTAAATATTTTTCCCGAGATTGCCACAGGCAAAGAAATATAGCCGCCTTTTACAAAAATCACATCCGGCATATAGTCAAAAACACAAGAGAGAATTTCAAAAAAACTTTTTATGCTGGTAAAAAGATTTGTCTTCTGATTTTCTTTCTCAGATTCTATACTTTTATGTTTTATATCTGTATCCCGGATAAAAGCGTTAAGGAAATCGCTCTTGGTACTGATAAGCATAAAATCTACCGGACTGCTGACAGACATTTCTTTGGTTTTTACTTTTAGGGCATCATATACTGCCACTATAGGAGCCAATTGCCCTGCTGTCGATTCTCCAGCTAATAATATTCTCATAGGTTTATGTTATTTTTTAGAAGAATTACTTTTTGAAATATTTAATAGTATTCCGCTTGCAGCAAGAAGAGCCATCATAGAACTTCCTCCGTAACTGATAAAGGGCAGGGTGATTCCAGTCAGAGGCATAAGAGAAGTGATTGCACCAATATTCATAAGCGCCTGAAAGATAATCCAGGAGGTAATTCCAACGGCTATAAATTTTCCAAATTCATCTTTGACGCTCTCGGCAATTTTAAATCCGCGAAGAGCAAAAACCAGAAACAGAATAATCATAAACATAAGCCCTGCAAAACCTAATTCCTCTCCGGTAATTGCAAAAATAGAATCGCCAATCGGTTCAGGAAGATAATTGAATTTCTGCCTGCTATGCCCTAATCCCAATCCTAATATTCCACCAGATCCCAAAGCCAGAAGCGATTGATTGATTTGATAGCCTATCCCTTGAGGATCGAGTTCCGGATGAAGAAAAACGGTAAGCCTGTTCATTCGATAAGGAGCAATTTTAATAAGAACCGTAATGCAAGCGATCCCGCCCAAAATCATAGCCATAATATAAGGAAATCCCGCACCGGCAACAAAATACATAGCAAAAGATATTGCGCAAAAAACCACCAGTGTACCGATATCCGGCTGTTTTAAAATCGGAATGGCAATCAGGGCGATGATCATCAAAAAAGGCAAAAAACCTTCTTGGAAATTATTTATCTTCTTTTTCCTTTCTTCCAGCCACGCCGCCAGATAAATAATAAAAGTCAGTTTGGCTATCTCCGAAGGTTGAAAACTCATGCCCGCAATTGATACCCAGCTATTTGCGTCCCTCATGTCCATACTTAGACCAGGAACAAATACAGACAGAAGCAGCGCCATAGTAATAACTAAAAAAACCGGAGCAGATTTTTTGAATTTCC
Source organism: uncultured Candidatus Saccharibacteria bacterium (assembly GCA_964553695.1). GTDB lineage: Bacteria > Patescibacteriota > Minisyncoccia > JAHIHE01 > JAGLIN01 > STD2-77. The sequence goes on from CAZKLR010000011.1 coordinate 11,939, forward strand.
TATAGTTTATTCTACTTGTCACAAAAGCCAAAGCAAGCCCCGGCAGCAGACCATAAAAAAATTGGTGACTGAGATAATAGTAATTATTTCCAAATTTGTTATAGCTCAAAACAACACTGGCGCTGGAAATCATCACCATACCAAAAAGTATCAACAAAAAAATATCGATTACAAGAACCTTGTCATAGCCTCCAAACTTCATCTTCATTCTAATATTATTTGATTTAAAA
>CAZKLR010000011.1:12268-16968 GCA_964553695.1 uncultured Candidatus Saccharibacteria bacterium
GGATTAACTTCAATTAAATTAATTTCTTCATCGTCCACGATAAAATCAAACCCCAAAATCCCCCGATATCCAACTTCCGCAAGCTTTGCTGAAACTTTATTTATTGCCAAATCCAGTTTCTCTTTCGCCTCCCGATCTAAAGTTTTTCCGTATGAATAATCATTGCCGCACGTACCTAAAAGATTTTTATTAAATTCAGCGAAACCGGTAATTTGAAAAATAGGCTGGCTAATTAGCACTCCAAATTCACCAATGTAAACATCAAAAGTATAAGTATTTCCTTCTTTATAATCTGCTATTTTAACTTTTCTGCCTAGGTTATTTTTAAATATATTTTCAAGCTCATTGCGATTATTAACCAAGAAGGAAGAATTTCCGGAATATCCCCGAGAAAACTGCACAACATATTTTTTGCCCTCAGAAAAATCCAAGAAATTTAAATCACAATTTTCTTCTATTTTTATAATCCTACTATTGGCGTTAGGAACGCCAAGTCCGGAAGTAATTTCCGCAAATTTTATTTTGTCTTCCCATTCGCGGTTTATTTTTGAACCATTTCCCAAATATCGAAAATTATTTTTTTCACAAATCTTTTCAATCATCGGACTTGGCTTAAAAGTGATGATATTTGCCTTTTCCCCCACAGAATTGTTTTTTATATAATCCAAAACTTCTGACTCTCCCAGCAGCTTCCCTGAATTTTTAACATTTTTTTCAAGACAAAAAACTTTTGCTCCATTCTGCTGTAATAGTTTCACGCTTGTTGAATTTTGAGCGCATACTATATGGAAATTGGGTAAAATCGTTTCCAAACCTATTGCCCTGCCGACTGTCGGAGTAACGAAAAAAATCGGTCCGGTTTCTCGCAAAAATTTATCAATAACTTCGTTTGTCATAATCTTATTAAACCTATCGATTACTTATAGATTTTATTATTTCGTCCACTTCCGCAAAGTTTTCCGCGTTGTATATTTTTGATTCGTCAATTTGATTTGCCTCTTTTCTGCTTTTGCCGGAAAGAATACAGACCGCCCTTTCAAACTTTTCATTTTTATGAATTTTCATAAAACCGGCAAAACTTGCACATCCCTCAAGAGACGTTTCTATTCCATTTTGTTCCAGTATTTTTTTTGCATTTTCAATTTCCTCCTGGCTGGCATAAATCCCCTTTCCGGAAGTTTTCTGAATTATATCCAAAATTTCTCTTTTTCTTTGGGTATGTTTTACTCCAAGCTGACCGGCTTTTATATTGCTATCTGTTTTGCAATTTTTCTCCGCAATTAAATTTTTATTTTCAGAAAATTCTTCCGCAATGGAAAAAATCTCTCCGCTTTGCACTGCATACATCTTTGGAATATTCTTTATCTTTCCATTTCTAGAATAAATTTCAAAACCTCTGTACATTCCGATAAAAGAACTGCCTGAAGTTACAAAAGTAAAAACTGCATCTATGTCTTGCGCTTCATCACCGATTTCAAAAGCAATTGATTTAAATCCTTCAATTGAATCGTCGTCAACGGAAGGGCGCAGATTTGGAATTTTATATTTTGCCGCCACATAATTTGCGAAGCGGATCGCTCGCCTGCTCTTTATAATCACCGGATCATATTTTTGCATATGCGCCACTTTCGCTTTTTCGGTTTCGGGAGATATGAAAATAAAAATTTTTATGCCTGCTTTCTGCGCATAAGCTGCTGCCGCTATTCCCGCATTTCCCGAAGTAGAAATTGCAAGAGCTTTGGCGCCGCGCTGCTTATTCAGTGAAACCTGATAAGCAAGGCTTCGTCCTTTTAGAGATCCAGTTTCATTCTGGTCTTCTCGCTTAAAATACAGATGTTTTATATTTGCAGCCTGGTTTATTTTTTCATTTTCTTCCAACCGGCTATTTCCATCTCTTAGAACCAATCTGTTCTGTTTCTGAATTTTTTCAGAATAAAAATCAGCATATTTCCAGATGCCTTGTTCGTTTTTACGAATTTTACCGAGGAAATCAAGCATATTCATTAGTGTCAAAATATGCTTTTATTTTACATCAAATTAGATTAAATGAAAAGAAATATATTTGATAAATTACAAAAGTTATTTCTCATCATTTTTCTTATCTTTATCGTAAATATCAAACTCGTATTTGAATCGATTTTTCTCATCCATTTTCCCGTGTGTAAGCCAATAAATTCCAAGACCAATATCCTGCAACGCGACTTTTAGATAACCTTCCTTTTTTAGCCTTCGCGGCGATGTCTGAACTTTAACGGAAGTCAAAAGGCGGAATTTACCAAATTTTGCGCCTTTCTGCGCATAATCAGAATCTTCTCCCAGCATAATTTTTTCATCAAACCCTCCGATCTTTTGATGCAAATCTCTCTTCACCAGCATACACCACCCTCCTGCCAAAGGCTTTACAAACTGAGCAGAAGCAACAAAATAATTCCACCAGCGAAAAAACAATTTGTCTAAAAAATTTCCTTTCGTAACTGCAATCGGAACGCCTATCGCCATCTGCCTTTTTTGAAATTCCGCCAAAGCGTTCAACAAAAAATCCTCATCAACAAGTTCTGCATCTGCGTCCAAAAAAAGAATCATATTGCCCGAAGCAGCCTCTGCGCCGCGATTTCTTCCGGCTGCCGGCAAACCTCCTTTTACAATTTTCGCGCCAAATTCCTTGGCAATTTCCTGCGTACGATCGAGAGAATCGTTATCTGCAACGATTATTTCATAATCCTTGTAGCTCTGCTTCTTTATGCTCTCCAAAAGTCCAGGTAAATATTTCTCTTCGTTTTTTGTAGGAATAACAATTGATAACATTTTAAAACTATATTAAATTAAACTAATCGTCTTTTCTTTTTTCTATTAAATCTTTATACAAAGTTACAATCTTGTTTATCCAAGGAGATATAGCAAACTCTTGGGAATTAATTTTCGCATTAGCAGACATTTTTTTTCTTAGCTCTGCGTCCTCTATGAGTTTGATTGCATTTTCTGCAAAATTATCTTCTATGTTATCAGTGAGAATCCCATCTTGCCCATTTTTCACCATATCTTCAATGCCACTTGCCCGAACCGCAACAACCGGAAGCCCGGCTGCCATCGCTTCTACTGCAACTAAGCCTTGCGTTTCCGTAAGCGATGCAAATATAAAAATATCCCCTGACTGATAATAACTTGCCATATCATCGCCAGATAAAAAACCGGTAAAAATTATATTTTCCCCCAGGTCCATTTCTTTTGCCATTTGTTCAAGCTCTTCCCTTACGCCTCCGTCGCCTATAATCATTAGTTTGACATTCTTCTTTTTTTCTCTGATGATTTTAAAAGCCCGAATAAGAAAATCTATATTTTTTTCCTTTGCAATTCTGCTAGCCGTTATCAATAGAATTTCATTTTCTTTAATATTGTATTTATTCCTGATTAATTCTCTCTTTCCGGCTTCATGGCCGAAATGATCTATGTTAATTCCACTGGGTATTATGTGCACAGGTTTCTTTACTTGATTTTCCAGAATAATCCTTTTAATTGCAGAGGATGGAGCTATAATAGCATCACATTTTCTGCAATAGTCATGCACAAATTTTTTGGCAATTTTTCTGCCTAGTTTCTCTGGGACAAAAGGAATGTAATAGTACTGATCTTCATATTTGCTGTGATAAGTCATCACAACAGGAATGTTTAATTTTTTTCCATATTTTAAAGCTTCACTTCCCAACAAGAAAGGGTGATGGCTATGGATAATGTCCAAATTCAACGACCAAATAATATTCTCCATATTGGAAATGGCAGGAATAGATATGGCATACGGAATCCCTTTAAGGGTAAAGTTTATTCCTTTATATCGAAATGTGTTTTTATCTTTTTCTTCCCATCCGGGATAACTTGGCGCAAAAACGAAAACTTCATGACCAGCGTCCCTAAGTCCCTTCACAAGACTAGCAACAGCATTCTCCAATCCTCCCTTGGAAGGAGCATAGGCGGCAGTAAACATTCCTATACGCATAACAAGTAAATTACCGATTAAAATATTTTCTCTTGATTTTTTCTATCCTTCTATTGAGTTGATTAAAAAGAAAATACCAGAAAGAAGGAAAATAAATAAAGCTTATAAATATTAAAGATATAATAATAATTGCATCATAGCTTGTTCTTGTCCAATAGTCATCCTCCAGTTTCAACCACATTCCGAATTCATCAAAGGTTAATCCCAAACCAAGACCGTAAAGCATGCCAATTTTTAATCTATTTTTAGCATCTTGAAATATTAATGCCAAAAATCCGGCTATGGCCATTATAAATATACCATAATTCAAATGATGAATATGGTAACCTCTAATATAAAGATATGGATCTTCAAAAACACCTGCTGAGGCCATAATTACATAACATCTGACAAAAATGAAAGTCAATAAAAAAGAGATAAGCACGACAAAGCTAACTCTTTTTTTATGTTTTTCAATTAGATAATTATAGAATATACCCATCTTGAACTGTAAGTTACATCACTGATATAAATTAAAACCTAACAACTAACTTTTTTATTATAACACAAATAGTACAACAGACAAATTGGAATTCTAATTTTCTTCATAATTTCTTAAATTTCCCAATCCGAAAGGATTATCTCCAAAGTTACACCCAAAGTAGCGTAACCTATTGCGTATTTACATCAACATAATATTGTACACGGAGTAGCGGGATTTATCCCGCGC
>CAZKLR010000012.1:0-13226 GCA_964553695.1 uncultured Candidatus Saccharibacteria bacterium
ATGTTTTATAAATTTGACAGGTATGATCTTGGCAAGGTGGGAAGGCACAAGATTAATCAGAGACTGAAAATAAATGTTGAAGATACGGTTGAAAACAGGGTTTTCCGCGCTGAAGATCTTATTTTAACTGTCAAAGAAATCATTCGTCTTAATAATACTCCCAAAGCTATTGCTGATGACATTGATCATTTGGGAAATAGAAGGGTGAGAACTGTAGGAGAGCTAATTCAAGAGAGATTTAGACTCGGTTTTATGCGTCTTGAAAGAAACGTTAAAGATAGAATGAGTACTATTGATCCTGCAACCGCCACCCCCGCTCAATTCATAAATACCCGTCCTTTAATTGCTGTCATTCGGGAATTCTTTATGTCGAGCCAATTGTGCCAGTTTATGGATCAGGTTAATCCGCTTGCCGAGCTTGAACACAAGAGAAGGCTTTCCGCAATGGGTCCGGGAGGTTTGACTCGTGAAAGAGCCGGGTTCGAAGTGCGTGATGTGCACCACAGCCACTACGGAAGAATTTGCCCGATTCAAACCCCTGAAGGACCGAACATTGGACTTGTGGGTCATCTCTCTATTTTTAGTAAAGTAAATGATTACGGTTTCTTGGAAACTCCATATCGAAAAGTGGCTAACGGTAAAGTCACTGATGAGATTGTCTATCTGGATGCAGCCGAGGAAGAAGAAGCTGTTATTTCTCATGCCAGTGTGCCGATTGATGAAAAAGGCCAATTTACCGAAAAAGAAGTACAGGCTAGAATCAAAGGTGATCCAGGAATTATTGATCCGGAAGGAGTTGATTATATGGATATTTCTCCGAGGCAAGCTATCAGTGTCGCAACTGCTTTTATTCCATTTTTGGAGCATGATGATGCTCATCGTGCGTTGATGGGTTCGAACATGCAGAGACAGGCAGTATGTTGCATTAAGCCTGATTCTCCTTATGTGGGAACCGGGATGGAAAAGAAGGCGGCCGAGGATTCCGGACATGTGATTTTGGCTAAGGAAGATGGGGAGGTTGTAGAAGTAGACGGATCTCATATCACAATCAAAGAGAAAAGCGGAGAAAATAGAGATTACAACTTATATAATTTTATTCGTTCTAATGCTGCTACTTGTATTACTCAGAAAGTGCGTACTGAGAAAGGCAAGAAAGTTAAGCGCGGGGAAATATTGGCAGACGGAGCCGGAACTGACCATGGAGAATTGGCGCTGGGGCAAAATTTGCTGGTCGCATATCTCTCTTGGGGAGGATGTAACTTTGAAGACGCTATCATTATTTCTAGCCGGGTTGTACAGGATGATAAGTTTAGCTCAATCCATATTGAAGATTTTTCAATCGATATTCGGGACACAAAACTTGGTCCGGAAGTCGTAACTCGAGATATTCCAAACATTGGAGAAGATAAACTGAAAAATTTGGACGAAGACGGAATTATTCGCATTGGAGCCGAAGTAAGATCAGGCGATATTTTGGTTGGAAAAATTACGCCTAAAGGAGAAAGCGACTTGACTGCGGAAGAGAGATTGCTGCGGTCGATTTTCGGTGAAAAGGCAAGAGATGTTAAAGATACTTCTTTGTATCTTCAGCATGGAGAACAAGGCAAGGTTATAGATATAAAAATATTCTCACGTGAACAGGGAGACAAGCTTCCAACCGGAGTTATAAAAACCATTCAAGTAAGCGTTGCTCAGCTGCGAAAGATATCAGTAGGAGATAAATTGGCGGGACGCCACGGAAATAAAGGTGTTATCTCGACAATTTTGCCGGAAGAAGATATGCCTTATTTGGAAGATGGTACCCCTGTAGATATTATTTTGAATCCTATGGGTGTGGCTAGTCGTATGAACATAGGGCAGATTTTGGAAACTCATCTTGGTTGGGCCGGATATAAACTTGGCTATAAAGTCGCTTGTCCTGCTTTGGCTGGAGTTACCGAAGAACAGATCAAGGCTGAACTTAAAAAAGCCGGAATACCTGAAGACGGCAAAGTTGATGTTTATGATGGAAGAACCGGGGAAAAATTTGACCATAAAGCTACTGTCGGAATAAACTACATTCTGAAACTTAACCACCTTGTAGACGACAAGATTCATATGCGTTCAATTGGTCCGTACTCGCTCATTACCCAGCAGCCTTTGGGTGGAAAAGCTCAGTTTGGTGGACAGAGATTTGGAGAAATGGAGGTATGGGCGCTGGAAGGTTATGGCGCTGCTCATACTTTGCAGGAAGTTCTCACTATAAAATCAGACGATGTTCTCGGTAGATCAAAAGCCTACGAATCTATTATCAAAGGTGAATCAATTAGAAGTCCTCACGTGCCGGCATCTTTCCATGTGCTGGTTAATGAACTTAAAGCGTTGGCACTTAATGTCGAGCTTATCGGGGAGAAAAAGTCTGAAGAGGATGAAGAAGAAGTAGTAGTGCCGCCGGAAATCAAAGAAACTTTGGAAGCGGAAAATGTTGAGGAAGAAGGCGTGATAGCAGAGGGTGAAACGGAGGAAGCGGATGATTTTGGAGATGAATTTGAAGATGGCGTTCCTTTTGATAAATTGGATGAATTTGAAGATTAAACTTCCTAATAAATAACCTTAAGTTCAAGCATATGTCTATTAATACAAAAGTTGAGGATTTTGAGGCGGTACGGCTAAAACTTGCCAGTCCTGAAGAAATCCTTGGGTGGTCGCATGGAGAGGTTCTGAAACCGGAGACTATTAACTACAGAACTCAGAGACCGGAGAAGGAAGGGCTCTTCTGCGAGAAGATTTTTGGTCCGACCAAAGATTGGGAATGCTATTGTGGTAAATATAAAAGAATCAGATATAAAGGCGTGGTTTGTGACAAGTGCGGGGTTGAAGTCACTAAGTCTATCGTAAGACGCGAAAGGATGGGGCATATAAAGCTTGCCGTGCCGATTGCTCATATCTGGTTTCTAAGAGGCATTCCTTCCAGCGTAGGTTTAATGCTAAATATGTCCGTGCAAGACTTGGAAAAAGTCGTATATTTTGCTAGTTACCTTATTACTGAAGTCAATGAAGACGAAAAGAAAGCGATAATGGAGCAGATTGATGCGGAATATAAATCTAAATTGAAAAATGATAAATCCAAGACCACTACCAAGGATGTGGAAAATTTGAAAGCTGCTCGCGATCGGGCAAAGGAAGAAGTTAAGAATATAAAAAATAATACTGTAATTTCTGAAATTGAATATAGAAATTTGTCTCTCAAATATAGTTCGGTTTTCAAGGCAGAAATTGGAACTGAGGCTATTCAGCATGCCTTGGAAAAAATCGATCTCAAAAAGACGGAAACTAAACTGGAGAAGGAAGTGAAGAATATGCCTGACGGGTCTGTGCAGAAGAAAAAATCAATGAAGAGGTTGCGTCTCGTTCAGGGACTTTTGAAAGCAGGGCTTCGTCCGGAATGGATGTGTCTGACCGTGCTGCCTGTAATTCCGCCGGATCTTCGTCCTATGGTTCAGCTGGATGGTGGTCGTTTTGCTACTTCCGATTTGAACGATTTATACAGAAGAGTCATTAATAGAAACAATCGTTTAAAAAAACTGATTGCTCTGGGCGCGCCGGAAGTTATTGCCCGCAATGAAAAAAGAATGCTTCAAGAAGCCGTGGATGCTTTGATTGATAACAGCGCTCGCAAAGGACAAATGACTATGGCGGCGACCGGGAAGAAGAGGCAGCTAAAATCTTTGGCTGATATGCTAAAAGGAAAGCAGGGACGCTTCAGACAAAATCTTCTTGGAAAAAGAGTAGACTATTCCGCTCGTTCGGTAATTGTTATCGGTCCGAATCTTCGTCTTGACCAGTGTGGTTTGCCAAAAACTATGGCGCTTGAATTATTCAAGCCGTTCGTGATGAAAGAGCTGATTGAAAGAGGATATGCATATAATATTCGCAGCGCCAACAAACTTATTGAACAAGCTGATAATGAAGTCTGGGATATTTTGGAAGAAGTAATTCAGGGAAAGGCAGTACTTCTGAACCGTGCTCCTACTCTTCACCGTTTGAGTATTCAGGCTTTCCATCCCGTGCTGATTGAAGGAAAAGCAATCCAGCTTCACCCGATGGTTTGTAAAGCTTTCAATGCTGACTTCGATGGAGACCAGATGGCTGTTCATTTGCCTTTGACTGCGGAAGCTCAGGAGGAAGCAAATGAAATTATGCTTTCTGCTAAAAACCTTTTGAAGCCGGCAACCGGAGATCCAATTGTAGTACCTTCACAAGATATTGTTTTGGGATGTTATTACATTACCAAGCTTGTTGAAGGCGGCAAAGGAGAAGGCAAGGCATTTAATTCTTTTGAAGAAGCAGTATTGGCTTATCAGCTCGGAGTCATTGGCATTCAGTCAAAAATTAAACTTCGTGAGAATGCTTGGATTGAAAACAGCGATACAAACGAGGGCAAGCTTTTTGAAACTTCGGTTGGAAGAATAATTTTCAATAAAGTACTTCCTAAAGAGCTGATGTATGTAAATAAAGTTATGGACTCCAGTGCCTTGAAAGCTTTGATGGCCGAGGCGGTTATCAAAGTCGGAAGAGAAAAAGCGGTTGAACTTGCCGATAGTGTTAAGACTTTAGGTTACAGATATTCAACTAAATCAGGAATCAGCTGGGGAATGGATGACTTGAAGATTCCTTCAGCAAAGAAAAAACTCTTCGAAGAAGCGGACAAAAAAGTGGAAGAAATTCGAGATCAGTATGAAGAAGGTCTGCTCACTAACAAGGAAAGAAAACTTAAGACCATTGAAATTTGGAACTCGGTGAAGAGTGAGATTGCCAAATCTATTCCGGAAACTATCGGTGTGGACAGCTCGGTTTCTTACATGATCAGTTCTGGAGCTAGAAGTAACTGGGCGGTTGTGACGCAGATGGCGGGAATGAAAGGAATGGTCGTAAATCCTTCCGGTGAAACTATCGAGCTTCCAATTAAGAGTTCATTCAAAGAAGGGTTCAACGTATTGGAATATTTCATATCTACTCATGGAACCCGAAAAGGTATGGCGGATACTGCGCTTAGAACTTCAACTGCAGGTTATCTTACCAGAAGACTTGTGGATGTTGCTCAGGATGTAATTGTTACCGAAGCGGACTGTGGTGATACTGAAGGAACTATTGTATATGCTGACGAGCATTTGGATTTAGGAAGAAGCTTAAAAGACAGAATTGCCGGAAGAACTTCTTTACAAGATATTAAAGATCCGGAAACGGGAAAGCTTTTGGTGGCTAGAGGAGATCAGATCAGTAAAGACGATGCCAAGGCCGTAGAAGCTGCCGGCGTTAAAGAAGTCAAAGTCAGAAGTTTGGTAAGCTGCAAGACCCGTCGCGGTTGCTGCCAGCAGTGTTACGGGCATGACCTCGGAAAGAACCGTTTGGTGGAAATCGGAGAGGCAGTGGGAATCGTTACTGCGCAGGCAATTGGTGAACCTGGAACTCAGCTTACGATGAGAACTTTCCATAGTGGAGGTGTTGCCGGAAAAGATATTACTCAAGGTTTGCCTCGTGTGGAAGAAATTTTCGAAGCGCGTCTTCCAAAAGGAAAAGCGATTATTTCTGAAGTTGACGGTAAGGTTGTTGATATTGAGAAAATAGGAGACAAGAAGACCATCAAAATTGAACATGCTCCTAAAGAGGTCAAGAAGGGTGAAGAAGGAGAACCAATCAAGAGTTATACTGTCGATAGTGATATTGCGCTTCTCGTTAATAAAGGCGATTTGATAATTGCCGGTCAGCAGCTTGTCGAAGGTCACGTTGATATACATGAACTCTTTGAGCTCAAGGGAATTGAAGAAGTAAAGAAATATATCATAAAAGAAGTACAGCAAGTCTATACTTCACAAGGTGAAGGTATTGATGACAAACATATTGAAATTATTATCAAGCAGATGCTTTCTCGTGTGCGAGTTGCCGATCCGGGAGATACTAACTTGCTTATCGGTGACATAGTGGAGAAGGCCCAGCTTGCTGATGCGAATGAGGAGGTGGAGAATTGGAACAATGAGCATACAGGCGTAACGGACAAAAAGAAAAATCCTGCCGTTGCGGAACAGCTGCTTCTGGGAATTACCAAAGCTTCTCTTGCTACTGAGAGTTTCTTGTCAGCGGCATCTTTCCAGGAAACAGCACGGGTACTTATCGGTGCCGCCACTTCTGGAAAAGTTGATAAGCTGCGCGGACTCAAGGAGAATGTTATTATTGGACGATTGATTCCGGCAGGAACCGGTTATGCTCGAGGTTTTGGTGGAACCGATACGGAGATTGATGATAAAACGGAAGAATAAATTTTTCAGTTTAAATATAAAATCAGCGTTTTAAAACGCTGATTTTATTCGTCTTTGAAAACTTTTATGCTAATTGATATAATGTTAATGTTGTGGAAAATTTTTTAGCTTCTTTTGAAAATAACTGTTAGAATAATAATATAATCATTAAATCAAAAATATGGCAGAAGAAATAAAAAAGTTTTATCGTTCACGCACAGATCGAGTATTGTTTGGTGTGTGTGGAGGGCTGGGGAAGTATTTCAGTATTGATCCTGTGTTATTTCGGCTTGTTTTTGTAGCGCTTCTAATTGCCGATGGGGCGGGTATACTTCTTTATTTGATTATGGTACTGGTTACTCCGGAAGAACCTGGCAGATCCAGCACGGATAAAGATCTTAAAGGAGAAGTAGACGAACTTGCTGATAAAATTGAAAAGAAAGCGGAGGAACTGTCGGGAGAGATGCAGAGAGAAAATCAAGATAATAGCGGGCGCACGATTTTTGGCATTCTAATTATTTTACTGGGAATTTTTCTTTTTTTAAGAAGCATGTTTCCAGTGATTGGAATCGATAATAGAATCGTTGGTTCTTTTGCAATTATTGCCATCGGACTTTTCATAGTTTTTAAAAAATAACTTATCTTGCTTATAGCTCAAAAGGTTAGTTATATTGGAAGATTTTTAGTAAGTTACATTTATGTTGTTTTTTTGAAAATAATATCAATATCAAACTGTGGATAACTTTTCCGTACTTGCGATATTTTGGCTTATATAAAGGGCATTGACAGACTATTGACGTATTTTTTAAAGGGTGTATTATGTAAATGTAAGAAGTGAGGAAGAAGTTGGTGGTATGTTAGTTTCTGGTTTTGAACTTCAAAGTTAGAAACTAACATACCAAAACAAACAAACTTCATGACGATTATATAAAATTAATCACCCCCCTCACTTCCTTACAACAACTTTTTGTAAGAGTAGGAAATATGGATTTAGTGAAGGTTTAGTTTTTGATCTTAAGTCTATTAAGGTTAGGAACTAAACCAAACACTAAATAAAACCCCATAAAAAAATGATTATATATAATCAAAACCCCTACTCTTACAAAACCAATTTCTTTCAAATGACAGATCTCTATAGATGTGTTTTTTTGTTGTTTAATTTTTGCGCCGTATAAACGAAACTATTTGTCATAATATATCTTTTTTTGTTTCCGACCTTTTATGATATAATTAAACTATAAAATTATAATTTTCAATTATTTTGATATGGCAGTTGATACGAAAGGCAAGGCAATCTCATTTTCTGTAAAGAGGGTTAAGGATTTAGGTTTTTTGCTGGCATTGTCTTTCTTTCTTTTTTTTGTTTTTGTTCCATCCGTATATATCTTGGCGAATCTAAAAAGCCCAAGCATCCTTATGAGCTCGACTATCGTTCAGGCTCTTTTTCTTTCTCTGGCTATCGGGCTGATTGTTACGATTTTTAATTTGTTGCTGGGCGTACCGCTTGCCTGGATGATAGTGCGCAGCCGCAATAAATTCATAAAATGGCTAGATAATTTGGTTGATTTTTCTTTGGTAATGCCGACAGCCGCCTTGGGTTTTTCCGTCTATTTTTATTACGGAGCTGACGGTATTGCCAAGATGTTCGGATTGGAAAACGGTTTGGTTGATAAAGGGGTTTTGCTTATTATTTTGCTTCATATAGTTTTTACTCTGCCTTATATGGTTCGTTCAGTGTCGGCGGCGATTATGCAATTGGACACGACTTATGAAGAGGCCGCGAACAGTTTAGGTGCTAATCCATTTACTTTTTTTCGGACAGTTGTTTTGCCTCTTTGTACGCAGGGGATAGTGAATGGTTCTATTTTGTCTTTTACCCGCAGTCTTTCTGAAACTGGTGCAACGATGATGGTTGCGGGAGCATACGCAACGGCTCCGGTGCTGGTGGTTTCGCTTAAAGATGGAGGAAATATTCCGGAAGCAGCAGGACTCAGCGTCTTGCTTATTTTTATTTCCTTGTTTGTTTTGATTTTGGCGCGGGCGAAATTTAACAAAGAAAATTTTTTAATGCCTGTTGTTTATCCCCGTTTGGAACAGAAATTATCCGGCTTTTATCCGGTTAGAAATTTTTTGGTAATTTTATTTTATTCTTTATTGATCTTTCTGCCCACCGTCTATCTGGTTCTTTTTTATTTTTTGAACTTTAAGTGGCTTAGCTTTGGAGCGTTGTATGGCAGTTTGTTCTTGTCTCTAGGCATTGCTGCGCTGGCGACTTTCGTTAATGCTATTTTTGCGCTTCCTTTGTCTTATGCTATTGCTCGCAATCGTTTTCATCTTGGCGCTATTATGGAAAATCTCAATGAAGTGATTCTACTTGTTCCTACCAGCGCATTGGGGCTTTCTATTGCGCTCTTTTGGACAAATTTTCTTCATACGGAAATTGTTATTTTGTTTCTGGCGCATCTCTGTTTTACTTTTCCTTTTTTTGTAAAACCTTTGGTTACTGCTTTTAAAAATATTTCTTTTGATCAGGAAGAGGCGGCTTATTCTCTGGGGGCAGGTCCATTTAAGATTTTTATCTCCATTCTTTTGCCGCAAATCAAGCCCGCCATAATTACAGGAGCGATTATGGTTTTTATGCGCAGTATTTCTGAAACCGGGGCTACTCTTGCGGTAAGTCAAAACTTAAAAACTGTTTCCGTTCTGATAGTGCAGCTATTTCAGGAGGGAAAAATTTCTGAAGCGGCTTTGGCTTGTGTAATACTTTTTGCGTTCTCTCTGGTTTTTCTGTTTTTACTCAGGCGATTCGAGAGCAGAGAAAGAAAAGCAGTGTTTGATAAATCGTAAATATAAAATATGCCAGAAATTGAGATTAGGAATTTGAAGAAAATTTTCAAAACTTTAGACGGAGACGTTGCGGCTTTGGACAATATAAATTTGAGAATCAAAAAAGGACATTACAACACTATTTTAGGTCCTTCCGGATGCGGAAAGACGACTTTACTGCGTTCCATCGCCGGGTTGATAAAACCCACTTCGGGAGAGATATTGTTTGACGGCAAGAATGTGGAGAATCTGTCGGTGCAAGAGAGGCGAATAGGATTTGTTTTTCAGCATTTTGCCATCTTTCCCCATTTGGACGTTTGGGATAACGTAGCCTATGGTCCGACCATCCAGGGGTGGAAGAAGGAAGAAATTGAGAAATCGGTAAAAAGCAATTTGAAGAGGGTCGGACTTGCGGATCGCCCTAATGCTATGCCGGGTGAGCTTTCTGGCGGGATGCGGCAGAGATTGGGGCTTGCTCGCGCGCTTTCCACCAATTCCAAACTTTTGCTTTTAGATGAACCGCTCTCGGCGCTTGATGCCAAGATCGGAGAATATTTGCGCTATGAACTTGAACGTATTGTCAGAAAATATGGAATTACTGCCATACACGTAACGCATAATCAGGCGGAAGCGATGACGATTTCCGATAATGTGATATTGATGAAGCAGGGCAGAGTAGTGCAGTCCGGATCTCCGGAAGAACTTTATGAAGAGCCTGGCTCTGTTTTTGCCGCTAACTTTATAGGCAAATGTAATTTTTTTGTCGGCGAAAAAGTTTCTGATAATCGGGTCAAATGCGGAGAAAAAGTTATTACCGTTGATAGAAACATCACTTGCCAGAATGTGGTTATAGGCGTTCGTCCGGAAAAAATTCATATAGAAAGCAAGTCGCATGATAATTATTTTTCCGGCAGAATTGAATCTATAAATTTTATGGGTCATTTTTATGAATATGAAATACATTCCGGCAAGGATTCCGTCTGGGCATATAAGCAATCCAAAGAGGAACATATTAAAAAGAAGTTCAAGATCGGCGATCCGATTTATTTCTGGTTTGATCCGGAAGATTGTTTTGTCTGGCCCAAGCCGGATGATATGGAAAAAGAATTAAGCTTATAGGCTTAAAATTGATAAAATAAAAATAAGAAGCGAACTTCTTATTCAATATCTATATAATTTTCTCCTCTGATATCTTGTCTTATGTATCCTTGGAATTCTGTTTTTTGGTTATTAATATTCAAATTTTGCTTGGCGGCGATTTTAAGTCCTTCTTCAGTTACATATATATTGTAATTTTCAGATTTCAAGTCAAAGCTTTCCATAGTGTAACTATACCATACTCCATCTATTTCTCCGGAATAGGTTGTTTCTGTCGGTATTTTGAATATGAGCGTTTCGTTTTGTTTTTGGCTGTCAAGCAGTGTTAAATTGATGCTTACTTTTTCATTGAGATATGAACGGGCTTGTTCAGGTTCGATGCTGTTTTTTTCCATACATCCTGTTATCAAGACCATGCAAACTGTAATCAATATAAGATAATATATTTTTGCCACTGATTTGCCTCCTATAGTTTCTTACCTGATTTTATATTTCCTGTCAATCTTAGCCATTCCGAAGTTTTGACATCCTTTTTGTAAAGTGGGATTATTAATATAGATTTAAAATAATAAATAATAATAAGATGGAGGTTTTTTCTTATACTGCAAAATCAGAAGCAGAAATTTTAGATAGTTTCAAAACTGACGAAACAAAAGGCTTGTCGTCAACAAAAGCGGCTGCCGAACTTAAGAAAGTCGGATATAATTTGCTGGACAACAAAAAATTAAAATGGGAAGATATATTATTGCGTCAATTTAAATCCGCTTTTATATATTTGCTTGTTGGCGCAGCGATACTGGCATTTTTATTGGGGGAAAAAACTGACAGTTTGATGATTGTAATTTTTCTTGCGATTAATATTTCTTTGGGATTTTTCCAGGAATATCGCTCAGAAAAGACTGTCGAGCTTCTAAAAAATCTGGTTGTGTCTAAGGTGAAGACTTTGCGGAATGGAAAGGTGGAGCTTGTAAAATCCGAAGAACTGGTGCCGGGTGATATTATTTTTCTCGAGACGGGGGATAAATTGCCGGCAGACGTCCGTTTCTTGAAAATAGAAAATTTTAAAGTTGACGAATCGCTGATTACCGGAGAATCAGTTGCAGTTCATAAAATAAGTGATGCATTGGATAGAACGGCACAAAATTTTTTTGAAGCAGAGAATGTTGGTTTTTCAGGAACTTTGGTAGTAAACGGTACGGCTAAAGCGATTGTTGTAAAAACCGGGAAAAGTACTGCAATGGGCAATATTGCACATTTAGCAACAGCAACAAAAAGCATTAGTAATTTTGAGAAAGGTATTAATGAATTTTCTGCTTTTATTTTGAAATTGATTGCGGTTACTTTGGCGTTGGTGTTTTTGGCTAATGCTTTGCTTCGCAGTGGAACTTTTAATCTGAGCGAACTCTTGCTCTTTTCTATCGCTCTTACCGTCGGTGTTATTCCGGAAGCTTTGCCTCTTGTTACCACTTTTGCTCTTTCCCATAGTGCTCGCGTTTTGGCAAGACGCAAAGTCATTGTAAAAAGGCTGTCTGCCGTGGAGGATCTTGGCGGTGTGGAAGTTTTTTGTACCGATAAAACCGGTACGCTTACTGAGAATTCTTTGACAGTCGCGGAAACTTGGAGCGGCAATATAGACAAACTTTTCCTATATGCGAACCTGGGAGCTTCGGATATAAAAAAGAAAAAAACTGAACCTTTTGATGTTGCTCTTTGGGGGAAACTTTCTGCCGTACAAAAGAAGGAAACGGAAGATTTCCGCCGTATTTATGAAGAGTCCTTTAACCCGCGAACCAAAAAAAATAAAGTGGTAGTGGAAAGTTCGAATGGGAATCGCGAGCTTATCTTTCGCGGAGCTCCGGAAGGTATTTTGGAATATTGCCCCGATGTTTCAAAAAAACAAAAAATGGAAATCGCTTACTGGATAAAACAGGAAGGTTTGGCGGGCCATCGCGTTCTGGCGGTTGCAAGCAAAAAGATAAATTCCCAGATTGAGAATCTGGAGGAAGAGGCTAAAAAACAAGTTAAGGATTTTGATTTTCTGGGAATTATTTCTTTCGTTGATCCTATAAAAAAGAGTACTGCGTCGGCGATCAAGAAAGCTCAGAAACTCGGTGTTCACGTTAAAATTATAACCGGAGACAGCCCTGAGGTTGCCGGTGCGGTTGCGTATGAAATAGGCCTTAGTGGTTCTCCGGAAGAAGTTATTACTGCTTCAGATTGGGAAGCTTTGAGCTTGAAAGACAAAGCGGCTGCGCTGGAAAAATATTCTGTTTTCGCCCGCGTGACGCCTGAACAAAAATATGAAATTATCAAGGCTCTGCAGGAAAAATATCAAGTGGGATTTTTGGGTGAGGGGATAAATGATGCTCCGGCTCTTAAAATCGCGGGAGTTTCGATTGTTGTTGACGGAGCCTCTGATATTGCGCGCGAATCTGCGGATATTATTTTGCTGGACAAAAGTCTTAACGTTATCATTGACGGTATTAAAGAAGGCCGTACTGTTTTTGCCAATACGACTAAATATATTAAATCGACACTTACTTCCAATTTCGGGAATTTTTTCGCTGTTGCCAGCGCTTCACTTCTTATTGATTATCTGCCGATGCTGCCCTTGCAGATTTTGCTCATAAATTTGCTTTCTGATTTTCCAATGATTGCCGTTAGTTCAGATACGGTTGACGAGTCGGAGCTTAAAACTCCGCGCAAATACGAAGTGAAAGATATTGTTCTGATAGCTTCCATTCTGGGCGTAGTGAGCTCCGTATTTGACTTTATTTTCTTTGGAATTTTTTATCAAATTTCTCCGGAAGTATTGCGCACGAACTGGTTTATCGGCAGTATCCTGACCGAACTTGCTTTTATTTTTTCCATCCGCACGCGCAGTTTCTTTTTGAAGGCAACTAAGCCATCTTTTGAACTTTTCTTCCTTTCTCTTGGCGCCGCGGCAGTTACTATTATTTTCCCTTATACTGATTTCGGGCATAAAGTTTTTGGTTTTGTCTCGCCCAGCATTCAATATTTGGCGCT
>CAZKLR010000012.1:13326-16601 GCA_964553695.1 uncultured Candidatus Saccharibacteria bacterium
GTTATAAGATATACCGTCAGGCGCGCCATAAATTATTTCGATACATATGATGAGATTTATTGGAATATAACCGGAAATGGCTGGACGGTTCCGATTGAAAAAGCAGAAGCCGAAATTATTTTTCCTTCAGAGATAGATCAGACAGATGTTAAAATTCAATGTTTTTTTGGAGTTTATGGCAGTAATTCGTTTTGTGATAGTAAAAAATTGGTTTTAACAGATAACGAAGAAAAAACCAGCAGCGCCATTTTTTCGCATAAAAATCTTTCAGCGGGTGACGGATTTACCGTAGTTGCCAGTATGCCAAAAGGCATTCTGTATCAGCCGAATTATTCCGAGTCTCTTGTCGGCACATTGCAAGACAACTGGATTGTTTTTATTCCCGTTTTTATATTTATTATTCTTTTCTTTTTTTGGCGCTCGAAGGGAAAAGACCCTTCTGGACGCGGAACGATTATTGCGGAATATGAAGTGCCGGATAATCTTACACCGGCGGAAATCGGTTCTATCCTTGACGAAAAATGCGAAACAAAAGAAATTGTTGCGGAAATAATAAATCTGGCCGTAAGGGGATATTTGAAAATCGAAAGACTGGAGAAGAAAATTCTTTTTATGAATACTACTGATTATCTTTTTACCAAGTTAAAGGAGGGAGACGACCTGAAAGACAAGCACGAAATTCTGCTCCTTTCTGGTATATTTAATGGCAGAAGCGTGGCTAAACTTTCTGACTTGAATAAAACTTTTTATGACGATTATAGGGTGGCGCAGCGAAATGTCTATGAGGCTATTGCTGACAAAGGATATTTTTTTTATGATCCGCAAGAAGAAAGGCTTAAATATTCAATTTTGTTTCTGTTTTTGATAATTGTTCTTTTTATTTCTGTTCTTGATTTTTTCAATTTACCTTTTGGTTTTTATGCAATAATGATTTTTATAGTATCTTGCGCTGTTGCTATTTTATTTGCTTTTGCTATGCCGCAACGAACTTCCAAGGGGGTGATTTTGAAAGAAAAGATTCTTGGTCTTAAAAATTATCTGACTGTGGCAGAAAAAGACAGGCTGGAATTTCATAATGCGCCTGAAAAAAATCCTGAGCGATTTGAGAATTTGCTTCCTTATGCTATTGCGCTCGGCGTGGAAAAACAATGGGCGGAACAGTTCGAAGGAATTTGCAAATTCACTCCATCCTGGTATTCTGATCCAAGCGGATTTAATAATTTTAATGCCATATATTTTGCCGGCAGTCTTAATAATTTTTCCTCCAGCATTAGTTCGGTTGCAATGAACCCTCCGGCAGCTTCCGGTTCAAGCGGATTTTCCGGAGGGGGAGGATTTTCCGGCGGCGGCTTTGGCGGCGGCGGAGGTGGCAGTTGGTAAAACCTGGATAATTTTGGTGCCTTGATAAATGTTTGTTGCTTTGCTATTGTTTGTTTGTCGACTATTTTTTAAAAGTGCTAGAATAAGGACGTATTACTATGATTATGATAAAAAAACAGAAAAGAACCGCGGTCATTGTTTGTTTGCTAGTGCTTTTATTGGCGGCTTTTGCTGTCTTTAAAATAGTGACAAAAACCAAAGCCCCAGAAATGAATTCCGAATTGATTTATGTTTCTTCCGATATGTCTTTTGGTTCGGTGATAGATTCCGCTTCTTCTGATTTTGGCGGCGGAGAGACTTTTGCAATAGACGTGGAGAATGCCGAAAAAGAGATTGATTCAATTTCTGCTTTAGGTATGGATTTTGTCCGCCTCAACATCAAACAAGAAACCTTGGCGCAAGCGAATGAAACTGCAAAATTGAATAAAGTCGTATCGTATGCGAGAGAAAATGGACTCAAGATATATATAGGTTATTGGGGCAGGGGAGCTTGGCTGAATTCATCGATTTTTTCTGCTAATGCAAATGGCGGAGGCGGTAAAGCAACTTGGGAAGATTTCAAGCAGGGATACAAAGAAGATGTTGCGTTAATTATGGAAAATTATAGTCCGGATTATATTATGATTTTACCGCAATGTCCTTTCGGAATTGGCCAGCAGATAGACAGTGAAAGATCTTTGGAAGAGTGGCTTAATTTTTCCAAAGAAGTCGCTTTGGAGATTAAAAGAGTTTCTTTTTCAACCAAAGTGGTATTGGAAGAAACTATGCTTACCGAGGAATCTCAGGACAAGCTGCAAGCGGAGTTTGTAAAAATGCTATTGGAAAATAATGATTCATCTCTCGATATTATTTCTCTGGCTGTTAATGATGCAAGTGAACTGGAAAAAAGCATTGATAATTTTTCAGAGATTAAAAATAAATATCATTGGCATGGAGACTTCTGGATTGCAAATGGCAGCGATGTTTCTTCAAGGGAGAATTCTATCGAGGAAAATTATCAGAAAGATTTTTTGCTATATTCAATTCATTTGGCGGACAGCAACGGTTTTTCCGGATGGATTGCAGGCAGCTGCAGGGACGGCGCGGATTGGAAATTTGGAATTGTTAATGAGGATTATTCCTCTAAAGCATCGTATTCTGCCATCGGCCAAGTAATAAAAAACAAAGGCAAGGGTTCGGCAGCAAAGGAATGATGCAAATTAAGCAAGTGTTTTGTTACGGGTAATTGGATGACATTTATTTACCATGGCAAGAGAAAAGATAATTTATAAAAAAATAGAATTTCAGAAGAAGAATTTTGAAATTTTTTTGCGGCCGGATGCGGATGAAAGCGTTGTGGCGGAAATTTTTAAATGGCAAGAATACAGGTCGGCAGAAGAAATAATATCAAAGACTGTTTTACCGATTTTAGATGTCGGGGCGCATATCGGTATATTCTCTTTATACTCCAAAGCCTTAAACCGTACTGCCAAGATCTATGCATTGGAGCCGGAGGAAAAGAATTTTGATTTTCTTAAAAAAAATATCGAGGCTAATAATTTATGTGATATAAAAATTTTTAAAATGGCGCTTGCCGGAAAAACGGAAGCGAGGAAACTTGTTGTTGAATCGGATAGTATTAATCATCATCTCCTTCCTTTGGAAGATAAGGGCGCAGAAGGGGAACGGGAACATAAGGCCGTTTCTGCAATTTCCCTGCAAGATTTTTTGAATAAGAATAGTATTGATTTAGTCGGATTGCTTAAACTGGATATAGAGGGCGGTGAATATGAAATCTTTGAAAAGCTTTTGCCGGAAGATTTTGCCAGAATCCAGAATATTATCTTGGAATATCATAACTATAACGGTCGCAATTCCAGGGAAATAGAATTTATTTTGCGTCAAAACGGTTTTGG
>CAZKLR010000013.1:0-16005 GCA_964553695.1 uncultured Candidatus Saccharibacteria bacterium
TTCCTTTACTGCTATGGCTTTGATGGTTTGGGTGGAAGAGATGGTAAGGGGTGAAATGTAGAGGTGAGAAGAAGTAGTGGGGGTGGTGTTGTCAGTAGTATAGTAGATAGTAGCACTGGGAGTGGAAGATGTGATGGTTACGGTTTGAGCTGAGGTATAAGTACCGGGGGTAAGGGAGAAGGCGGGGGTGGAAGCGATTGGCAGATCAATGATATAGGAAGCTGTAGCAATCGGACTTGCACCATATCCTTCTTTTACTGCTATTACCTTCAAAGTGGAAGTGTGCATAATATCAAAAGGAACTACATAAAGAGAAGAGTAAACGTTAGGATCAGAACCGTCTATAGTATAATATAAAGAAGTATTTGGAGTCGCATCTGTTATAGTTACAGTTTGAGTTGATGTGTAAGTACCGGAAGCAAGGGAAATTGCCGGAGTAGCCACAACACTGCCGTTATCTATATAAGTAGCAGTTAAACTGACGGAAGATGTTGGTATTACAAGCGTAGTTATAGAAGAATTCGGATTAGCTAGATAATATGAATCTCCCGTCCATTTGTAAAAAGTTTTACCAGGAACAGAATCGGCAACGATTGTAATTGGAGTTTTCCAAATATAAGCGCCGGAACCGGAACCGCTGTTAACTGTAAGATTGTAGAGATTATCGATATAAACCGCAGTAAGAGAGCTATCGCTGCCAGGCATAGCAATAGTTATAGAGCTGGAATTTACCGTACCCGCAGTAATAGCTCCTATAGCCCCCGTCCAATGATCAAATGTTTTTCCCGGAATCGAATTAGCAACAATATCCACTGAAGACCCACTAAGATAAGCGCCGGAACCGGAACCGCTGTTAACTGTAAGAATATAAGAAGAGGGATTGGAGTTTTTATAAATAGCAGTAAAACTTACAGGCACAGAAGGCATTGTAAAAGTTGCAGTAGAAGTATTGCTGGAAAGGTAACTGATATCTCCTATCCAACTATCAAATTCTTGTCCCGGAAGGGCCGGATCGGCAGTTATAGTAACTGATGCGCCGGTAACATAAGAATCATGGCCAGAACCATTATCGACAGAAACAGAATGGCGAGAACTGTTCTCCATATAATACGGAGATGCGGCAAAATCTCTGGTTGGCATAGTAACGGTAGTGGATTTGGATTTAATGTCCGCTATAATGCCGGTTTCTTGATACCAATTCCAGGTACTAAAGTAATAAGTTTGCCGATTTAACGGTTGGTGATCAAAATTTATATCAACAACATCTCCGGCTTTATAATATCCGTCGCCAAATCCTTCTTCCACTCTCAATTCGAAATAATCGGCTGATACGTCCTTGTAAGTCGCCTCTATTGTGATATCGGACGCAGGCATTCTTAACAAAGATGAGTAAACGCGCGGATGCGCCACATAGAACGACCCTGCACCGACCCATTGATCAAAGTTAGTGGCACCGATAGACTTGGGAGCATCAACTACAACTAATTTTCCAGCTGGATAATCGCCCGAACCTGTGCCTCCGACGACAGTCAGATGATATATCTTATCTTTATAATAAGCGGAAAGAGAGATATCTGAATTTGCAACGGTAACTATGATATCTTTTTGGGTTACATCCACTATTCCGGCAGCCGCTGTGTCTCCTATCCATCTGTCGAATACTTTCTCAGCAGGAGCATCGTCCGCAGATATATTCAACGTCTGCCCCGTAGTATACAATCCATTTCTTTCACTGCCATTAATCTTCCCTCCATTTACATTGATAGCAAATTTATCTTCGGGTTGGTTTATAGTGAGAACCACTGTCTTGGAAGCTATAACCGGATCTTCACGATACCAGGAAATGTCAGGTATTACATCCTTATATACAGACACTCCTCCATAATTGGCAGTGATACGATAAGAATAGTTCTGGACTATTCGCGAGCTTGACTGTTGTCTATGAAAAAGAAGCGCCGGAACTGCTTCCACATTATCGCTCCAGCCATAGTTAGGAAGCGGCGTATGACCGTCATTTCCAGTCCATATGCCATCAAAATCTTTTACTTCGGGAATGGGCAGCTGCTCAGATGGATACTCATTCAATTCTGGAGGCGGTGGCGGCAAAAGCACCTTTATTGCGGGATAAATCAATCCGGAAATTGAATCTGTTGTAAGCGCATCTATATCAACACTGGCACCTGATATTGGAAGACCGTTTTGATCTTGCACCAGCACATCTAGATAAGCATAATTGCGAATTTCTCCTCCCCAACTCGACGTGCTGCCGTAAACTAATTGCTTCGGTACGGTCATGGAATTATCACTCATTCTTCTATAAGAATTTATAGACCAAATTACGGGATTTCCATTGTTAATAGGATTAGACATAACAATATAATCCCAACGAGATTTTTCTTTAAATGTCGAATCTATTGAATAAAGATTGCGAGCCTGCCCAAAAGTATTAGGAAGATAGTTAGTCAGATCAATGGAAGAATCGATTCCAGTTTTATCCAAATCCAAAAAATTAGATTTCCTATAAACTATATGGTCAGGGCCTCCTTGAGCAAGATTTTCTGCGTTATCACAAGTGTAATTATAATAATAAGTATCCGATGCTCCATAGTTCATGATTCCCCCTCCTTCCGAGTCTTTGACATACGAATTGAAAATATAAATATTATGGGGCCAAATCCACGTAGAAGGATCACTGGACGGATCACCATTTTGACCGACCTGAAAGTAAAAGCATTTGTGATTTGTCATATCATGGCAATAATCATTCACAAAATAAGTATTGCTGAAAGATCCATTAAATCCGTTATGTTTGCCTCCGTTATCATGAATATTATTCCATTTATATAAGTTATTAGAGCTGGCTTCAACCAAATTCCATACAGATTGCGTAACTTCGTTTCCTTCAAAAAGATTACCGCCACCGGCAGCCGTAATCAATGTATTGCCAAAGCTAGATCCAGATAACGAAAAAAATCTGTTATTTTTCACAAGAACGTCGACCGTATCGAGCCCTGCTACCCAGATGTTTTTGTTTTGTGCATAATAAAAAGTATTGTTTGTAACTATCTGCCCCGCGCAATTAGTAATAAAAAGATTTAGATCGTTACCCTCATAAAATAAATTATTATCAATCAGATCATCAGCAGATTTATCTGAATTGTAATAGATTTCTATATGCCTAAAGAAAGAATTAGTAATGTCTATCTCATTATTGCCATCCGATTTAATAATAGGACTGATATCATCCACCGCGATTTCTTTGTTATTCGCTACATCCCATCCCAAAACATGTACTCTGTCTATTTCAATCTTCCCGCCATTCTTGGCTATAATTTTCGTAGCATAGACAGGAGAAGAAATCCCTTGCATTCTAAGTTCATCTACTTTATCAGATTTGATATAAAGAGAAGCTCCATCTATCAAAACAGGAGCCTTGATAAGATATTTTTTTGCTTCAATATATTCTATCCAAACATTATCCTCCTGCTTGCTGGCAAGATAAAGCGAAGGCAGATTGGTCCAGCCATTTGTAACACCAAGAGTATTCTTTCCATCTATTCGAAATTTAGGATATGTAGTATGCTTACTTATCGTCGCCGTCCCCGTCTCTTGTACTTCCACTTTCCAGATGGTGTCAGTTGAGGTGCCGTCTATGGTGGTGGAGTTTACTTTCAGTTCTTTTACTTTAGTGTAATCGTCTGCTGTCCAATTGGTGGTTAGGGTGGCGGTATTGATATTGGTGTCTGTCTGGATAAGGGTTCCGTCCTTGTACCATTTGATGTCTCCGGGTATGTCGTAAGTTATGGTAAAGGTTATGTTTTCGGTGTTGGTTATGGTATTGAGGTTGGTATAGGTATTGGTGTTATAGTAGGAGGTTGGTATAGGTAGAGAGGCTGCTTTAGAAGAAGAAAGGTAGAGGAAAAAGAGAGGGAGAGACAATAAAAAACAGAGAGTGAAAAGCAAAGCTTTGTTATATCTCTTCTTTAGGAATGTGTGTGGCATTATATCAGTGTTTAGATGATTAAGGGTTTTCCTCCTGGGTTGATTATATTGTAGCACTATTTAGGGTTTTAAAAAGAAGGTACCATAAATACCATCCCAGACAAAAAAATAAAAATTATCGGCACAAATGGACACAACGGTCAAAACATGGTATTTTGTAAGCATAAGAAAATAAATCAAAAAAATGTTTAGCAGCCTTGTTGTTCAAATCCTAACTAATGCCGTTGCAATCTACATTGCCGGACAGATAGTGCCCAGTTTTACTATCCAAGACAATAGCTTTCCTGTTCTTCTGACCGCAGGTTTTATTTTCGGTATGATCAATTTCTTCATCAAGCCAATACTAAAATTCGTCTCCGCGCCATTTATCCTGCTGACCTTTGGACTCTTTACAATTCTAATAAACATTGGTATGCTACTTTTGCTAGATTATTTTGTAGACGCAATCAGCATACAAGGATATATTGCCGCATTTTGGGCAATGTTAGTAATTAGCGCAGTTAACCTTTTTATCGGTTTTTTCTCTAAGAAATAATAAATATTCAACATGGACAGAACATTAAGCATAGTTCAGGCAGTCATTTCCGTTTTGTTAATGGTGTCAATTTTGCTTCAAAATAGAGGAACTGGACTTAGTGAAACTTTCGGTGGCGGCAGCGACAATGCCTCATATCAAACCAAAAGAGGGTTTGACAAATTCCTCTTCAGAGCCACGATAGCCCTTAGCATTGTCTTTCTAGGACTAGCGATTTATGGCTTTACACAGAGCGCCTAGCTGAATGATCTTGCGCAATAATAAGTAAAGAAAACATATAAAACATAGTTTTAAAAAATTTCTTAAAACGGTTTTTGCAGTTCTTAGCAATAAAGAGCGTAGAATGGTTTACGCTTTATTGTTTTTGATTTTGACAAGCATCTCGTATTTAGGCATAAAATCCTACCTTGATAATACACAGGCAGTTGCCGCAGATGGCGGAGAATATACAGAAGCGATGGTTGGACAGGTTAGATTTGCCAATCCTATTTTGTCACAAACCAATGATATCGATGCGGATCTCGTATCTTTAACTTTCTCCAGCCTTTTAAAAACCAATGAAAAAGGAAATTTGGAAAATGATCTGGCTGAAAGTTATGAAATCAGCGAGGATAAGTTAACTTACACTTTCCATATAAAACAAGACGTCAAATGGCATGACGGAGAGAATCTGACAACGGACGATATTATATATACAATAAAAACTATACAAGATGATAATTATTACAGTCCCTTGATAGCAAACTGGAAAGGTGTTAGAACTGAAAAGGTAGACGATTATACAATGCGTTTTATCTTGAAAAATGTTTATTCTCCTTTCCTAAATAACCTCACTTTCGGCATCCTGCCGCAACATCTGTGGGAACAAATTTCCGCAAATGAATTTCCATTGAGTGAACTCAATTTCCAACCAGTCGGCAGCGGACCATATAAATTCAAAAATCTTAAGAAAGACAAGAATGGAAAAATTATTTCCATGACTCTTGAAAAAAACTACGATTTTTACGGGCAAAAACCTCATATCAAAAAGATTACTTTAATGTTTTATCAAAATGAGAGCGACGCCATATCCGCATTTAATCGTAAAGAGGTAGAAGGTATAAATTATCTTTCCCCGGAAAACTTGAACAAAATAGTAGATCTGGACAATAAAAATGTCTCTCGACTGAACATTCCAAGATATTATGCTGTTTTCTTTAACCAGACGCAAAGCAAGGCGCTGGCCGACAAGACAGTACGTTTGGCGCTGGCTTATGCAGTAAATAAAGACGATCTCGTGTCAGAAATATTAAAAAATGAAGGTCAAAAAGTGGAAACACCTATCCCCTCCCAGCTTTTAGGATATAATCCAAATACAAAGATTTATAATTTCGACAAAGAATATGCAAAAACCCTGCTCGACGGAGCCGGCTGGATAGATAACAACGGAGACGGAATTCGAGAAAAAGGAGAAGAAAAACTCGAGTTCACGCTGGTAGCAACCAATTGGACTTATATTGCAGCTACTGCCACTGAGCTCCAGGCTATGTGGAAAGAAATTGGTGCCGAAGTTAAGATTGAAACCGCAGAAAATATCCAGGATGATTATATAAAATCCAGAGCTTATCAATCAATTCTTTTCGGAGAAATCCTAAGTTACGACCCAGACCCTTTTGCCTTCTGGCATTCTTCACAAAAGAAAGACCCGGGACTGAATCTGGCTTTATATGACAACTCAGATGCCGACAAAATCCTGGAAGAAGCGCGCAAAGAGACGGATCCTAATATCCGCGCACAAAAATACCAAGAATTTCAAAATTTGGTAATCGAAGATATTCCTGCAATTTTCCTATATAGCCCTAATTATATTTATATACAACACAATTCTATAAAAGGAATGAATATTGAAAATATTATTGTTCCGTCTGACCGCTTTAATAATGTCGAAAACTGGTATATTAAAACCAAAAGAATTGCTAAATAGTTAAAACGATGATTATGGAGAAATTTTTCACTTTAGATATCAATTATTCCCGAGCCGGATTGAACGAAGAGGAAATAAAAAAAGCTGAAGCCAAAGCACAGGGGCTGGAGACGCCAAAATTTGCGACTTATCTACCAGATTTTAAAATAATACAGCAAGCAAAAGAAAAGTATCAAAACAAGAAAAATTTTATAATCGAAGGCAACGGAGGTTCGGTTTCTACATTGCGCGGTTTTATTGAATGTTTCCCCAATCCAGAAAAGAATGTCTATATTCTTGATACAGACGATCCGGATTACATTGCCCTTCTGAGAAAAAAGTGCAGCAAGGAAGATACCCTTTTTATGGTAATAAATCGCTCAGGCAACAGCATCCAGACAATTTCCGGCTATCTAGCCATGAAAGATTACGAAACTATTTTTATTACCGCCAAAGGCAGTACCCTCTTCAATATAGGCCAAAGTGAAAATATTCCCATTTTTGATAAAACTTCTGAACATCCCGAATTTGCCGGGAGATTTTCCGGATTGACAGAATTCGCTTTATTGCCAGCTGCCATACTAGGAATGAACGTAGAAGAAATTGCAGAAGGAGGAAAAGAAATGTATGCATACTGTGCACCGACCTTCCCTTCCAAAAACAATCCTGCTCTAAATTTAGCTATTACTCTTGACAAACTGGAAAAACTAGGATATACTGAAATCTTCTTATCAATATATTCCAAAAAAGTAGCTGGATTCTTCGAACTTATTGTTCAACTTGCACACGAAAGTTTCTGCAAAGACAACAAGGGACAGACTATTTATGGCGGAGATGCTCCCGAAAATCAGCACCACACCTTGCAAAGGTTTACTTCCGGAATTAAAAATTCGGTGGGATTATTTATTACAGTTGATAAATTCGACAATAATTTTAAGCTTCCTGTACCGGAAAATATCAAAAATATCCAATGCCGGAATATACAACTGCAACAATTTGAAAAACTATCTATGCAGGATGTTATTCATACCGAATTTGAAGGGACTTGGAAAGATGCAGTAGAAAAAGAATTGCCAGTCATTAATCTGAGATTTGATGAAATCTCTCCTGTATCAGTAGGTGCGTTTGTGGCTCTTTTGCAATATACCATTTTCTACAGTTCAATCCTTCGTAATGTAAATCCTTTTGATCAACCAGGAGTAGAAAGAAGCAAAGAATATATTTTCCAGCTTGTAGAAGAGAAAAAATAGATTATATTTTTAAAGCATTGGATTCGGTTGGGCAAATTGCCCAACCTCATATTCTTAACAAAATCCGAAAAAAGAGTCATACTGCAGAAGTAATCATTTGAAAATAGAACAACACTAATCATTTTAGCCGATGTGGTGGAATTGGCAGACACGCACGATTCAGGTTCGTGTGCTTCACAGCATGTGGGTTCGACTCCCACCATCGGCACATAGTTTTACAAAACTTCTTAGGATTTAAATCCTTTAGGCTTAATCCTAAATTTAATTAATCAAAAAACCAAAAAGGTAAAACACTAAAAAGCAAATTATGGGTTTGCGAACATGGTTTTGCAATGTTTTTGGTATAAGTAAAGTTATGACACAATTAAAAAACAAACTCCGAATAATTCCCCTGGGAGGACTTGGGGAGGTCGGAAAAAACATGACCGTATTTGAATACGGCCAAGACATCGTTATTGTAGATATGGGCCTACAATTTCCCGAGGAAGATATGCCCGGAATTGATTATATCATTCCAAACATTGAGTATCTCAGAGGAAAAGAAAAAAATATCAAAGGTGTTTTTATAACCCATGGTCACTATGACCACATTGGGGCAATCCCCCATTTGATGCCCAAACTCGGCAACCCGCCAATGTTTGCCTCAGCACTAACAGCTGGTATCATTAAAAAGAGGCAAGAGGATTATCCCAACAAGAATATAAATATTCACGTTGTTGATTATGACAGTCGGATTAATCTGGGAACTTTCAAGGTAGAATTTTTCCATGTAAACCATAATATTCCAGGAGTATTGGGTCTTGTGATCCACACGCCGGAAGGAATCGTGGTGCATACGGGAGACTTTAAATTTGACCACAGCCCAATTGCAGATAAGCCGGCTGACATCGGACGCATCGCGCAAATTGGAACAAAAAATGTGCTTGCGCTTATGTCGGATAGTACGGCAGCAGAAGTTCCAGGATATTCTGTCAGCGAGAATGATATTCAAAAAGTTTTGGATGACATTTTTATCAAAGCCGAAGGAAGAATTATCGTAGCTACCTTCTCCTCACTCATCAGCCGTATCCAGCAAATAATTACCCTTTCTGAAAAATATGGAAGGAAAGTTGCCATCGATGGATACAGTATGAGAAATAACGTTGAAATCGCCAACAAGCTTGGCTATCTTAAAATCAAAAAAGGCACCCTAATCAAAACGGACCAGATTAAAAATTTCCCTGAAAATAAAGTGTCTCTGATGTGCACCGGAGCCCAAGGCGAAGAAAAAGCGGTACTGATGAGAATCGTCAACAAGGAACACAAATATGTAAATATCAAGAAGGGCGACACCGTGGTTTTCTCCTCTTCGGTCGTACCAGGAAATGAAAGAACAGTGCAGAATCTCAAAGACCAGCTCTACCGTCAAGAAGCGCATGTCGTTCATTACAAGATGATGGACGTACACGCCGGAGGCCATGGACAGGTTGAGGATTTGAAGATGATGATCAATTTAATCAAGCCGAAATATTTTATTCCGGTTCACGGAAATTATTATATGCTTAAGATGCATGCCGATATTGCGGAAACTGTAGGAGTACCACAGGCTAACTCCGTAGTCGCCAGTAACGGCCGCGTAATCGAACTTACTGCAAATTCCGCTATCCTAACCAAGGAAAAAGTTCCGGCCAACTACGTTATGGTAGACGGACTCGGCGTCGGAGACGTGGGAAATGTAGTTCTGCGCGACCGGCAGCAAATGAGCGAGGACGGAATGTTTACCATTATTGTCATCATCGACAGTAAGACAGGAAAAGTGTTGGGACAGCCGGACATTATCTCCCGAGGATTCATATATATGAAGGGTTCTCCTGAACTTATACGAGAAACTAAACGTCGAGTAACTGATATTGCCAATAGGACCACCGCGCCGGAAAACGACGTCAACTGGGCATATGTCAAAGATAATATCCGCGATCAAATTGGACAGTTTCTGTTCGACAAAACACAAAGAAGACCGATGGTTTTGCCGGTAGTCATTGAAGTTTAAAGTTTATATTGTAAAAGCCCGATCCGCATGATCGGGTTTTTGTTGCACATTCGATTTTGAAGTAGCTAATTTTATTTCGTGCATTTATTGCAAACGCAACAATAAGTTTTTATCCGCGATAATGATCATACCACCAGCTACACGCTGGTATATCTGATTGGCGGACTAGACACCTGCGACTGTAGGAAGTTTTATTAATTTATATGGGCTTAATATGTATTTATCGTGCCTGACTCTATTTTCGCACGTTTATTCTTTTTTTGTCATTCCGGCCTCTGAGCCGGAATCCACTGTATATTTACGTATAATTAATCCATATTTAGCCTTAAGCGTAGGTAAGCTATGAAATTACTCAGGATATAGGGTTTGGATGTTTGTATGAGGCAGATCCCTTGGGATAACAGGTCTAACTATTATTTGGATGCAATATAGCAATACCTGGAACAAATATTGTATCTCTATCCTTATCCGAGAGCTATCGCTCTTAAACGCAATAAAATATAATCTGGGAAATCTAAAATGATATTGACTTTTATTTATTTTCTAATATTATAAAAGCATTCATGGAGGAAAACTATGCCTAAGGAACACAGAAAGGAACCGGTGGGCAAGGTATGCCCAAAATGCAAGAATAAAAAATGGATAAAACCAGTAGAGAAAATAAAAGGTAGATTTAGAGAAAAAGAAGGTACGGAAGAAACAAGATGTCCATTGTGCAACAAACAAGGAAGGCCATAATCCCGCCTTCATTACCTCTTGACCTTCACTATTATTAGTTTATAATGAGATTACGATAATATATATTGATGAAAATAATAAATAACAGCAAAATGTTTTTCTGGAAATGGCAGACACAGTCAGGCTGTTTTGTTGTTTTCTTATAGAAATTTTACTTCTTGAGAAAAATTCATAGCAGCCTGAAGGGCTGTTTTTTTAGCGTTTATAAATAAATTTACATTTTACGATCTCGTTTCAAACTACTGCAAAAACATTTTTACCGAGTTGGCAGTGGCAAAGCTTGAAACTTTAGACTGTTTTGTTTTTCTCTTAAAATTTTTAAAAGAAATCACGACAGCCTAAGGTTGTCTATTTTTATAATCATTATCCGAAAACAAAAACATAAAAAATTTAGAGGGTTGTATAAATGCAGTGTGAACTTCAAACCAAAATGATGAGATGTGCTTGCGGAAAAGAACTACGGGAACCGGCTCCGGGAAAAATAACTATCTGTTCTCAATGTGGAGCAGAATGGACAAAATCAAATACTGGTTGGAGCAAAGGAGAAATCTACCAAAACAAATAAAAAAATGAGGTCGATAAAATGATTAATCAAACAAATCAAAATGAAAAAATACCAGAAGAAGAAAGCATAGATTTAACAGAATTTACAAACGAAGACAAAACAACCTTTTTTGCAGGATTTTTTATGAGAATTTTTAACGATTCCATACAACAAAAATAAAAAAATCTTTGGCAGATCAACAAATATCTGCCTCCCCTTTTACAAATTGCTTAATTTTACATATATTTTATAATTAGTTTAAGAAACATATAATAACAAACTATGAAAAAAGACATTATCGTGAGCGGCATTCAGCCTTCGGGAGAACTGCACATTGGAAACTATTTGGGCGCTTTGAAAAATTTTGTAAAACTTCAGGACGAAGGTTACCATTGCACTTTTTTTATCGCCGACCTACATTCTATGACTATAGAATATAATCCAAAAGAAAAAGCCAAGCAGACCATGGATTTGGTACTTGATTATCTGGCAGCCGGCATTGATCCGGAAAAATCGACTGTTTATGTGCAATCCCATGTCCCAGCCTGCACCGAGCTGGCTTGGATATTCAATACCATCACGCCTATTGCCGAACTGGAACGCATGACCCAATTCAAAGACAAATCACAAAAGCATACTCAAAATATCAATACGGGACTTTTGGATTATCCGGTATTAATGGCGGCGGATATTTTAATCAATCGCGGCAACGTTATCCCCGTGGGACAGGATCAATTCCAGCACGTTGAGTTGACACGAAAGATTGCCCGATATTTCAACAACCGTTTTGGAAAAACCTTTGAAGAGCCGAAGGAAATCGTAACGCCTACTCCAAAAATTATGAGTCTTGCCGATCCAACCAAAAAAATGAGTAAATCACATGGACAGAAATCTTATATTGCCATTAACGACTCGCCTGCCGCCATTGAAAGCAAAATAAAAAAAGCGGTCTCAACTACCACCTACGACAAAGATGTTTATGATTTTTATGCCACACTACTGGGAGAATTTGGATCACTCGAATCACAAAAATATTTTGCACCGCAATTCAAAAACAAAGACATCAAATTTTCCGAAATCAAAAAGGCTCTTGCCGAAGATATCACCGAATATTTCCATCCATTCCGTGAAAAACGCCTTATGCTGGAGAAAAATCCTGAACTTATAAAAGATATGCTTAGCCGCGGCGCGGAAAAGGCCGATATGGTTGCACAGGAGACGATGAAAGAAGTAAGAAAAAAAGTAGGGCTGCTAAAAAATTAGCAACCCCTTTTAAATTTTAATCTTCAAATTTTATCGCTGAGTATGCCGAAGGCATCATCAACTCTTTTATCCTGCAGACATTCACAGGAATTTTCTGGTCAAGCCGATCAGTACCATGTTTGATAAAGAAACATTTACCTTGATGCTCTTTGCAACATTTATCACAGATAACTTTTACCACATTAGTATCTTCCCACCCCAGAATTAGAGGTAGCGTAATCTCCCTAACATAAGGACCTGCCATCCATAATAGAGATGAACCGTCCTGCGAATTAACAAGGCATAACATAGTTTTTCCCTCCCTTTGTTTTTGTTGGGTTTTATTTTTATTTAGGTTTTTATATTTATATTCTAGATTTTGTTTTTCCGTTTTTGTTCTCACACAAAAAAATAACCTCTCTTAGAGGTTGATTTTTATGGAGAAAAACGAAAAAAGAAAAAATGTCTTTGAAATTAGCGGCGTAAGACAAAACATCTTTTCTTTTTTCATTTTCATCATAGACCCAATCCTTAACATACTTATTTCTGTTTTATATCTTACCTTCAGAATAAGCTACTGTCAATACCGATTTATAAAGCAAAACAAGCCTTTGCCAAAGCTTGTCTCATAAGAATCTGACCCATAAATGATCAGCTATTTGACCTTCCGTAATCATCTTCATAACGCACAATATCATCTTCTCCAAGATAATCTCCCGTTTGAACTTCGATGATTTCCAAATTTTCCTTACCCGGGTTAGACAGCCGGTGCAGAGCCTTGGCCGGAATATAAGTACTTTCATTTTCATGGAGCGTAAGCAAATTCTCTCCATTAACAACCTTAGCAGTTCCCCTGACTACCACCCAATGTTCGCTGCGATGCTCGTGCGATTGCAAACTTAAAGAAGCCCCCGGAAAAACCGTTATTTTTTTGACTTTATGGCTCGCATCATTATCTATCAGAACTTCATATTTCCCCCAAGGGCGATAAACAATAATATTATGCTCAATTTCCTTGCGGCTATTCTCTTTCAAATAATTAACAAATTTTTTCACGTCTTCGCTCTTCCCTTTTTTCTGAACAAAAACAACATCATTGCTTTCTATAATAATTAAATCATCAACCCCCAGTGTTGCAATCATCTTGCCCGCCTCGGAATGAGCATAGACATTCTTTGAATCCATAAACATATGTTTTTTATCAACAAGACCATTCCTCTGAACAATTTCTGAAAGCACGTCAAAAGATCCCACATCGCTCCAATCAAAATCATCCTCAAAAACAATGACTTTATCCGACTTTTCCGATATGGCAGTATCGATAGGTTCCGGATCCAACCGCGCAAAATCTTTCAGAAAATCTTCATACGGTTTCTCAAAATGTGCAAACAATTTCGGCGCATGCTTTTGAAGTTCGCCCCTAAACGTTTCAGCATTAAAAATATACATACCGCTGTTCCAGACATATCTGCCTGATTCAAGATATTTTTCCGCATTTTGCCGATCCGGTTTTTCCTTGAACGATTTGGCTAAACTGTAGCTTCCTTTCTGTTCGCCTTTTTCTATATATCCAAATCCCGTTTCCGGACCAGTCGGCTTAATACCGATTGTGCCAATATTGTCAGCGACATTTTTCATTGCCATTTTGACAGTCTCGGCGAATTTAGAAGAGGAGCCGATATAATGATCTGCCGGCAAAAATATCAACGGTTCTTTTTTATCAACATTTGCCTGATCAAGAAGATATTTCACCGCCAGCATAATCGCTGGTGCGGTATTGAGAGATGCCGGCTCGATAATAATTTGTCTCTTGTCTACTTCAGGATATACTTCACGAATCTGATTGAAAACATTGAAATAATTTTCCTGATTAGTGACCAAATAAATATCCTTTGCTACTATAACCTTCTGCGTCCGCAAAAAAGTCTCTTGAAGCAATGAATTGTTGGAATATAGTTTTAAAAATTGTTTTGGGAAGTTTTTGCGCGACAACGGCCAAAGGCGCGTACCGGAACCGCCGCAAAGGATAACACCAATCATATAAATTAAACATTAATACTTATTATAAGAGTTTTTTTTCCCCTTTTTCTCCAGTTTAAACACCAGGTCTTTCACCAGCTGCGTATTTTTCTTATCGCAAACCAAAATTGCATCGTCCGTATCCACAATTATAACATCCTTAAGTCCGACCGTCGCGATCAGCTTCTTCGATCCGTATACCATAATGCCCTTGGATCCAATGTCTAAATGTTCCCCCCTGACCAGATTCCTGCTATCCAAAGACAATAGAGAATCTTTAAGCGCTGACCAGCTTCCGACATCGCTCCAAGCAAAATCAGCCGCAATAACAAAAACTTTATCATCATTTTCCAATATTCCGTATTCAAAAGAAATCATATCCATTAACGGATATTCTTTTGCAATAATTTTATCAAGTTTTGAAGTTCCTACCGCATTCTGAATCCTTTTTAGCCGGGCATAAGTGTCTGGAATAAATCTTTCAAAACGCTTCATTATGGAAGATATCCGACAAACATATATCCCCGTATTCCACAGAAAACCGCTATCCAAATATTTTTGCACCATATTGGAATCAGGTTTTTCAAAAAAACTTTCCACTTTATATACCCCCGAACCATTATCCGCAAGACAATCACTGTCATACTGCAAATAACCATATCCCGTTTCCGGACCAGTCGGCTTAATACCAACAGCAACTAGCGCATCATCATTCTTGGCAATAAATTCTTCCGCTTTTTGTAAAACGCTCCACAATTCCTCTTTATCTTCAATCAAATGGTCAGAAGGCAGAATGGCAAAAATATCATCTCCCTCTCCTTGCAAAAAAGCACAAGAAAGCGCCATCGCCGAAGCTCTTTCCTGAAAAGAAGGTTCCGAAATTATATTACTCTTGGGAAGATCAGGCAGCTCACGGCACACTTCTTCAGCATAAATCTTATTGGTGGCTATATATACATCTTTTATTGAAAACTTGGGAAGAAGACGCTCTGTTGTTTCTTGAAGCATCGTCCGGTCGCTTACAAGTTTCTGAAATTGTTTGGGTTTTTCAGCACGAGAGACCGGCCACAAACGAGTGCCTTTCCCCCCTGCCATAATAAGAAACTTCATTTATATGAAAATTAAACTAATTATTCTTCTATGTTATCCAGACTAGTCCATCTTTCTTGGAGATAATAACCGCATAAATCACCGCGTTTTGCAAGCGAAGGAAATAAATCCTTCTCCAAACTGACCCATTGCGGAGAAACCAGATTGAAAATCTCCGGCTCCATTAAATAAATACCGGCATTAACAAGATAAGATTCCTCTTTGCCCGCTCTAGGTTTTTCAATAAAATCCACTATGCGGCTTCCGGAAAGTACAATATTGCCATAAGTTGACGGCTCTTTAACAGAAATCATTCCCAAGGTACAGATACCGCCGCATTTTTTATGAAATTCGAACATTTCTCCCAAGTCCGCCTCAGAAAGCACATCTCCGTTTATCATCAAAAAAGTTTCATCCACCAAATTCACTAGGTATTTAAGCACGCTGGCAGTTCCTTCGTCCTTGGCCAAATACGAAACGGAAAGACCGAATTTTTTTCCATCCCCGATTTCTTCCTTGACGCTGGCAGAAAGAGAACTGGCAGAAATAATAACTTCCTCAACTCCTTGAGAACGAAGCCAGTCAAAAATATGCTCGATAAAAAATCTTCCTTTA
>CAZKLR010000014.1:0-14925 GCA_964553695.1 uncultured Candidatus Saccharibacteria bacterium
TTGAAACTTTAATGTCTCGCGGATTATCAAAAATCGAGGCAGAGGAGCTGATTATCAAGGGGATTTTGTCGTAGTAAAAGATATAGAACGGAGTGTATTGCAGATAAACTATTGCTCGGTTGATTATAACAGCGCGGGATAAATCCCGCTACTCCGAAATACGGTGCAAATAATGTTCGCTATCTCGAAGATATAAATAAAATTGTATCTGCATAAAAAATAAAACCGCTTTCAAATGCGGATTTATTTTGATTATATAGAAATTGGGTCGTAATAAATAAAAAGTGGGGAGAACCTTTAGTAATTAAACTAAAGGTTCTGGTTGGTTTTAACGTTGTGTGGGACGACAATCAGTCTTTCCCCATTGAGATTTTCTTTTTCCGCACCATCTACAAGGAGGATCTTTTTCTTTACTTTTTATAGCACAATGTATTCTTGCTGTAGTCTTTCCCTTCTTTTGTGATGACCCTTTTGGGTCTTCACACTTTGGTTTTTCTATTCCAGAATTCATACGCCCCAATAATATTACTTTATCATACAAATGTCAAGAGCAAAAATGGATATAAGTTTGAAGGCAAGATTTTTTATTGACACTTATCAAAAAATGTGCCAAAATAAGGAGTCAGTGAAAACTGGGCTGATTTTTTTAGTTTAAATTTGTAAATATTATGGAAATTAGAAATATTGCCATCATTGCGCACGTTGACCATGGGAAAACGACTCTTACCGATGCTTTGATGCGCCAAACGGGAATGTCTGACGAGAGTGTGAGTATGGATAGCAATGCCTTGGAACAGGAACGAGGAATTACTATTTATTCCAAGAATACTTCCGTTTTTTATAAAAATACAAAGATCAATATCGTGGATACTCCTGGACACTCAGATTTTGGCAGTGAAGTGGAGCGGGTTTTGCGGTCGATTGATTCGGTGGTTTTGCTAGTTGATGCTCAAGAAGGGCCGATGCCGCAGACTAAATTCGTGCTTAAAAAATCTTTGGAACTCGGATTGAAGCCGATTGTGGTTCTTAATAAAATTGACAAGCCGGCAGCCAGACCTAAAGAAGTGGAAGAAATGGTATTTGAGCTTTTTCTTGATTTGGGGGCCAACGAGGAGCAGCTTGATTTCACAGTTTTATATGCCATTGGCAGAGATGGTATTGCCAAGAGAAAAATCGACGATGAATCGAAAGATTTGAGTCCTCTTCTGGACGTGATTTTGGAAGAAGTGCCTGCTGCATCTTCGGAAGAAAAAGAAAATTTGCCTTTAAGGCTTCAGCCGTTTAATCTTGCTTACGATAATTTTGTGGGCCGTCTTGCTATTGGAAGAATCTATGAGGGGAAGATCCGTAATGGCGAAGATGTGATAGTAAAAAAGACCACCGGCGAGATTCAAAAAGGAAAGATTATAAAATTGTTTACTTTTGAAGGAATGAACCGTAAGGAGGTTGAAGAAGCTACTACTGGTGATATTGTGATGATTGCAGGGCTTTCAGACGTGTATATAGGCGATACGATTTGCAAGGCTGAGGATCAGGACAGTTTGCCTGCTATCAATGTTGATGAGCCGACAATCTGTTTGAACTTTTTGGTCAATGATTCTCCTTTTGCAGGCCGCGAGGGAAAATTTGTGACTATTCGCCAGATTCGCGACCGGCTTGAGAAAGAGCTGGAGGTGAATGTGGGGCTTCGAGTGGATTTTTCACAGAATGATTCTTTCAAAGTCTATGGAAGAGGAGAATTGCACATTGCTATCCTTCTGGAAAATATGCGCCGTGAAGGTTTTGAGCTGCAAGTATCGCAGCCGCACGTTATTATCAAGGAAGAAAACGGACAGAAGCTTGAGCCGTTTGAGGAAGTGACAATTGATGTGCCAAATGAATCTTCGGGGAATGTGATTGAAAAGCTTTCCAAACGCAAAGGGATTATGACAAATATGAAACAGGACGGGAATAATGTGCGCCTTATTTTTGAGATCCCAACCCGCGGGCTTTTGGGCTATCGCGGAGAGTTTATTATTGATACTAAAGGCGAAGGAATTCTCTGTACGCAAGTCATAGGATTCAAACCTCACGTTGGGGATATCGAGAAACATGATGTCGGTTCAATGGTTTCCATTTTGACCGGCAAAGCTCTCGGTTATGCGCTTTATAATCTGCAGGACAGAGGCACTCTTTACATAGATGCCAACACTGAGGTTTATGAAGGTATGGTGATTGGCAATACTGCCAAAGGGAACGATATGGGTGTGAATGCGATAAAAGGCAAGCATCTTACCAATATGCGCGCTTCCGGATCGGATGATGCAATCAAGCTGACTCCGCCTATGCGAGTAACGCTTGAAAGAGGACTGGAGATTATGAAAGATGATGAATATATGGAAGTTACGCCTAAAAATATTCGTTTAAGAAAGAAATATCTGACAGAAATCGATCGTACCCATGCCAAAAGAGAAGGAGTCATAGAATAAAATCAGGAGTAATAAAAATATGCGTCAACGAGAAATCGTTGGCGCGGTTTTTAAAAAGATTTTGTTAAAATTTATAATTTTCTTGTACGGACCTATTTAAATTCCATTCTCTTTTTTTGTTGTATTCATTTCTTCTTCTACTAGATTTATTTCCTCTTGGGTAAAAGAAGCTCTAAGATTGAAACAGGTATTTGGAATTGCTAACTCTATCTTTCTATTTTCTGCCACCTTTTTTATTCTGAGCAGCATTATATTTGAATTTTCTGTTTTAAAGGCGAACGAGAGAGCTTGCTTTGCAAAATCCCTATCAGGAATATAAAGTAGATATTGCTGAATAACAAAAGCTCGTTTCTTTTCAGTCGTTCCTTTTGGATATATCTCATTTCCTAAGAGTTTTTCATAGAATACTTTGAAGGATTCTACAGTTGGAAATTTTCTTTCCATAATAACTTCTTCAAATAGTCCATCTGAAATGTTCCTTCCTAAAACATAGGACAAACATCTCTGAAATTTTCCCAGCTGCTCACAGATATTATTAGAAGATTCTATTATGTTCTTATTTATGTCAATCATTTTTATAATAAAATCTTTTCTTACCTTTTCAATGAGTTCATTCCTTTCCTTGGAATTAGACTTTTTTGGGGAAAGGATATTGAAAGCCTTTATACACTCTTCCGGATCTTGATATTTTATTTTCTTAATGGCGGAAGATAGTATTTCAGTTCTTCTAGTATTCTTCAGGACATAAGATATTTTTTCAAACCTTTCAGGATCATCAAATGAGATTTCGTTTACTAAAACTGCTCTTTCATTTATATATGTTTGCAGGTATTTGCCGTTTTCATTTTTCCCCTTTTTCCTTAGTTGTAAATACTCGTCGATAAAATCATTTAAGCTTAGATAATTGTTGGAAGTTGCTACTAATGAAATCACCTTCTTTTTCTGTTTTTATTTTTATGATAATGATGAACATAATATTAGTATTTTTGCATAAAATGTCAAATATTTTTGCACACAGTTGCTTGCAAATAAGGCGAAGTAAGTTATACTTACTGCATAAATAGATAAATAACTAGATGGAAGAAAAAGGCTTAAAATGCGATGTTTTGGTGATTGGCGGCGGACCGGCAGGCGTAATGGCGGCTATTTCAGCGAGTGAAAAAGGGGCGAAAACTGTACTTTTGGAGAAAAATTCCGAGTTGGGAATCAAGCTGATGATGACGGGAAAAGGCAGATGCAACATTACGAATGCGGAGAAAGACAAAAGAAAGTTTTTAGAGGCGTTCGGGAAAAATGGAAAATTTTTATATTCAGCCTTTAATGATTTTGGCGGCGAGGAAACATTAGAATTTTTTGAAGAAAGGGGGCTTGAGACAAAAATTGAAAGGGGGAATAGGGTTTTTCCGGCAAGTGATAGAGCGGGAGATGTGCGGGCAGTACTGGAAGATGAACTTCGGAAGAGAAAGGTTTTAATTCTGAAAAATACTAAAGTTTTGGATTTGATGCAAAGGGATAATAAAATTACCGGTATTAAAACTGAAAATAGTGCGGGGAAAGCGGAAGAAATGGAATTCAAGAACATTATTATCGCAACCGGAGGGCTTTCTTATCCGCATTCTGGATCTTCCGGTGACGGGTTTGTTTGGGCAAAAAAACTCGGTCATAAAATTGTGCCGGCAGAACCGGCCTTGACGCCAATAATACTTAAAGAAAAATGGATTAGCGATTTGGAAGGGCTGAGCCTTCGAAATGTGAATGTGAGTGTTTATCAGAATAATAAAAAACAGGATGAGAGATTTGGAGAGGCGCTTTTTACGGAGCGGGGAATAAGCGGGCCGGTTGTCTTGGATTTAAGCAAAAAAGTGGGTGAGCTGTTGAAGCAAGGCGAAGTGAAAATTGCGATTGATTTTAAGCCTGCCTTGGATTTCAATGAACTTGATCGGAGAATTCAGAAAGATTTTGGCGAAAATC
Source organism: uncultured Candidatus Saccharibacteria bacterium (assembly GCA_964553695.1). Classification (GTDB taxonomy): domain Bacteria; phylum Patescibacteriota; class Minisyncoccia; order JAHIHE01; family JAGLIN01; genus STD2-77. The sequence continues at coordinate 4,440 of CAZKLR010000014.1, forward strand.
AAAATAGAATGTTCAAGAATTCCTTGGATGAGCTTTTGCCGCAAAAATTAATTCCTGTTATTATTGAATTATCGGGCATTGATTCGCAGAAAAAAGTGAATTTGGTAACAAAAGAAGAAAGAAGAAAACTCGTTCATCTTTTGAAAGAAATGAGCTTGGAAGTATCGAGTTTGCTGGGTTTTGAGAAAGCGGTAATTACTTCCGGTGGAGTCAGTTTGCGGGAGGTGGATCCGAAGACTATGAAATCGAAAATTATTGATAATTTATATTTTGCGGGAGAGGTTTTAGATCTGGATGCGCCAACAGGAGGATATAATTTGCAGGAGGCATGGAGTACGGGGCATTTGGCAGGGAAAAGCGCGGTTTCGTCTGATTAAAACCTGAGTTTTGCGTCGCGTGTGTTTGGAATAGTGTTTGGTTTACGCGATTATCCAAAACAAACAATATGTTTTATTTCGCGGAGCAGCAGACTTTAGTCTGTGCGGTTATCCCAACTGAAATATACTTTTTAATTCGCTATGACAGCGGCGCGGGATAAATCCCGCTACTCCGAAGAGATGATTTAATTGTGTCATTGCGAGTGGAGTGAAACGGAACGTAGCAAACCCGTTATATTAGTAAGATTTTCAATCGCACGGTATCCTATCTTTTTCAGATCTTATATATTTTATATAATTTATCAAATATGGAAACAAAACAACCAAAAGATAATGGACAGAATAAGGAGAGTTTGGAAAAAAGAAACAAAAGAACTAACCGTGAGATTTTTTATGCTTTGGAGCTGGTATCCAAGCTTGGTATTTCCGTTGCATTTATTGCCGGAAGCTTCGTACTTTTAGGGCTTTATTTGGATAATAAATTTTCTACCGGACGATATCACATCTTTCTTTTTATAGGGTTGGCACTATCCGTGATTGTTTCTATTTATGATATTTATTGGCTGCTGGAGCCGGTAATCGGTAGCGAAAAAAGGAAGAATTTTTTGAAGCGCAAGAAGAAGTGACGTTCTTTGATAGAAGCTCCCTGTTGATTTGCAGGGAACTTATTTGTATCGGCCCATTGACGCGTTAGCTATCTATCACTAGAATTTATCTATATGATAAAAACAAAAACGGAGGTCAGGAAATATACCATAATAAGAAAAGGTCTCCCATCCGCATCAGCTATCCTGAAATGGATTATCTCGATAGTCTGAAAGAAGGCATAAATAAACTGGTTATCCTTGTTTGTGACGAGATCGAGACGGCGCTAGTTGTGTGCGGAATCAGGAGTTCTTATGAAGAGCAGCTGCCTTGTGCAGAAGTCATAACGATATCTTTTTCCGGGAGTGCTCTTGCGGTCTTGGAAGATCGCCATAGTTGCGAAGCTCAGACAATATATTATGTTTTGCGCGAACTGGCGGACTGTCAGCCTTTCGCTCTGGCGATTGTCTATCATGAAGGATGTTCGTATGGACAATCTCCGACGGCGGACGAAGATTCGCGAGATTATTTTCGGGCTATTGATCTATGTGATCGGGTTCCGGGGATAATGCTGGCAGAGCTGGACGATCTAATGTGGATTTCAGTCTACAATATAGAAAAAGGCGGAAAGATCCGCTTTCTGGGTAGGTATTTTTGACCGAAATCAAATTTGCCTACCCTTTACTTTTTTTAGTTTTGCGCTACAATTGATGTGCTAAAAATAGCACATAAACAAAAATAAAAAAAATGGAGGAGAGTAAATGCTTTTAAAAAAAAGTCTTTTATTTGACTGCTCTGACGATAGGCTTTTGACAGAATCCAACTTAGAACGAATTTGTGCGACTTTGGGTGTGGAAGTTGGTAAATTAAAGAGAATACGTCTTTTAGGCGCTTCTGAACCGATAGCTCGTCGTTTGCGCGAAGGAGGAGATCTAAGTATTTTTGAAGAACAATTCAAAGAGGCCGCTGAAATAGGGATTAACACCATCAGCTTTGGTCATCATGGCGATTGCCAGTGGTATAAGCGCATATTAACCAAAAGAATGGCTAATATTGGTTTGAGTCTTCAAGAAGTCGGATCGTATTATGGCCAAATCGAAACAGTTGTCCAGTTCGCAGATATGTTGGAAAGCTATAATTGGGTTAAGAGCAATGGATGGTTTGAAGAATGTGTATTGACATTCGGACACAATACAGACCAAGAAGGCGGATTTGATTTTGCGGCTTTATCTCCTATTGAGATTACTCAAGAAATAGCTAGTCTGCGAAAGGAGCTTGAAGCCGGATTGACGCCGGAGCAATTAAAATGTTTAGAAATAATTTGATTTATCTTGTATAAAACTACAATGTGTAGTTTTTCTGTATAAAATAAAAATAATATTTCAATTTGAGTATTGGACAAAAAGTGCTATTGCTCATTTTGATAAAATTCAGGTTTTAAAGAAATGGGTGATTCGATTATCGATAACCCTTTTTATTATGAGTAAAAACGCCAACGTGTAGCTGATGGTGTTATTTTTATTTATCTTGAATTATAGCTTGACGGGGGCTTGCCCTTCTGCTAGTTTTTATACAGGTAAGAAACGAAAATAGACTCTGAAAAGAAGAAAAATATTTTTAGGTTTTTAAATATAAATGATTAATGATTGTGGTCAATCGAATTCTCAACACTCTTTTTATTGACAGTTTGGTTTATTTTTGTTAGATTTTAGTCACTATAAAAACGTAGCAATCAGAATTAAGGATGGATTATAATGCCCCCGCATAAACCGATAAAGAAATACAAAAGAAGAGTAAATAAAAAGAAAATTAAAGCGAGTAGAAGAAAATAACAATTACATTTGCAAAAATAATTTTTCTTTTTAAGGAAATGGGTGATTCGATATTCGATAACCCTTTTTATTTTGCTTAAAATAAAAATTTTTGCTAAAAAACTTATAGAAGCTATAATGAAATATGTATTATAAATAGTGTTGAAACATGACAAAATTCAAGATAAAATCCAAATTCAAGCCGGCAGGAGATCAACCGCAGGCGATTGAGAAACTCTATGACGGAATCAAAAAAGGCGAGAAGCACCAGACGCTTTTGGGTGTGACCGGATCAGGAAAGACTTTTACAATGGCGGGAGTGATTGAAAAAGCGCAGCGACCGGCGCTGGTAATCGCACACAATAAGACTTTAGCGGCGCAGCTGGTGAGTGAGTTTCGGGAATTTTTCCCGGATAATGCAGTGGAATATTTTGTATCTTATTATGATTATTATCAGCCGGAAGCATATCTTGCAACGACCGATACTTACATCGAGAAAGAAACGCAAGTTAACGCGGAAATTGAAAAATTGCGCCATCGTGCCACTTCAGAGCTAATGAGCCGCCGCGATGTTATTGTTGTGTCGTCCGTTTCCTGTATTTATGGTTTAGGTTCGCCGGAAGCATATCGCAAAGAAGTAGCTTTTTTGAAAGTTGGAAATGAAGTTGATCGGGAAGAAGTTATAAAGCATTTTGTCGAGATGTATTATGTTCGAAGCGAGATTCTGTCTCAGGGAAAATTCCGCGCAGTAGGTGGAGTGCTTGAAATTATTCCGCCGGGAACGGATTCTATTTTTCATATCGAGATAGAAGATGGCAAGATTTATAAAATCGTGGAATTTGAAGAAGTGAGCCGCAAAAAAGTGGCTGAACATCTGGAACTGATGATTTTTCCTGCCAAGCATTTCGTGGTAGAAAACGGACTTTTGGAAGATGCTCTGCGGCAGATTGAATTTGATCTCAAAAAACGTCTCGAAGAATTGACTGCTGCCGGAAAACTTTTGGAAGCGGAAAGGCTGGGGCAGCGCACAAAATACGACCTGGAAATGATTCGCGAAATTGGATATTGCAATGGGATTGAGAACTATTCTCGCTATTTTACGGGGCGGAAAGCCGGCGAAGCGCCATTTACGCTTATCGATTATTTTCCAAAGGATTTTTTGATGTTTATTGATGAATCGCACGTTACAGTGCCTCAAATTCGTGCTATGTATGCCGGTGATCGTGCGCGAAAAAATAGTTTGGTGGATTTTGGTTTCCGGCTTCCTTCGGCTCTTGATAATCGACCGCTTAAGTTTGAGGAATTTTCCGAGAAGATAAATCAGGTGATATATACTTCCGCTACGCCGGCGGATTACGAGAAAGATATTTCTTCTCAGATTGTGGAGCAAATTGTGCGTCCTACCGGATTGCTGGATCCGGAGATTGAAGTGCGGCCACTTGAAAATCAAGTGGAGGATTTGGCGGCGGAAATAAAAGCGCGGGAAAAGAGGAGGGAGAGAACACTGGTTACGACACTTACTAAAAAGATGGCGGAAGACTTGGACGATTATTTACGCGACATAGGCATTAAGTCAACCTATCTGCACAGCGATGTGGAGACGCTGGATCGCATACAAATTTTAAAGGAACTTCGCGAGGGGAAATTTGACTGTCTTGTGGGGGTAAATCTTTTGCGGGAAGGCCTGGACTTGCCGGAAGTAACTTTGGTGGGGATCTTAGATGCGGATAAAGAAGGTTTTTTGCGCAGTGAAACTTCGCTTATTCAAACTATCGGTCGGGCGGCGCGTAACGTTTCCGGAAAAGTTATACTTTACGCCGATAATATTACAGGTTCGATGAAAAAGGCTATTTCTGAAACTAATCGCAGACGAAAGCTCCAGGAGGAATATAATAAAAAACATCATATTACTCCGGCGACTATCAAGAAGAAAATCAGTAGTATTGTCGATCATGAAATTTCTCCGCTGCTGGCGGAAGAATATATTGAGGCGCAAGATATTGAGGACATTCCGAAAATAATTAAAGAAAAAGAGCAGGAGATGAAAGCCCTTGCCCGCGAGCTAAAATTCGAGGAAGCGGCTCTTTTGCGGGATGAAGTTTCCCAGCTCAGGAGGCTCATAAAAAAATAGAGGACTTTTGGTCCTTTCGTTTTTTTAAAATAAAATGTTTATACGGCGATTACTTTTTTTGCTATAGGGGGAATCAATTCTTTTTTTGTTAATTTTGGGATAGTTCTTTTAAAATCTTTTTTTATTTTTACTTCTTTGTCTTCTTCTTGTAATGTTTCGAGAATGATCTTGTATCTGTTTTTGCTCAGGAAGCATTCGCATGGTTCTCCTTCTACTACCACAGAAGACTCAATAAATTCTCCATCCTTGTCGTTTAGAATTATGGTTGCTCTTTTTTCTGGGATAAATATTTCCCAGTTCTCGAGCCCCACATTTCTAATGATAAAACCTTTTAGGGGTGGCAGTTCGGGTATGTTTAACACTACGCACTCTCTAACACTTCTAGAATCATTCCTTTTACTCGTGAGAATTCCTCCTTTAAATTTTTAGCCTCTTTACATTCGAGGTTGTGATAACAACATTATAACTTTACCTAGTTTTTGTCAATATAGATATCTTAAAATAAATGGACAGGTTGATAATCTATTTAGAAAGTGTTAGAATCGTTTATAGCTCTAAAGGTTTAACATATTTGAAATAAGAAAATGGCAAAAAATTATTATGAAATTTTAGGCGTCGAGAAGGGGGCAAACGAGGAGGAAATCAAAAAAGCTTACCGCAAATTGGCGCATCAATATCATCCTGATAAACAAGGCGGCGATGAAGCCAAATTTAAAGAAATAAACGAAGCTTATCAGGTTCTTTCCGATAAGCAGAAGCGGGCGCAATATGATCAATTTGGTTCCACATTTGAAGGCGCAGGCGGTCCGGGGGCGGGAGGATTTGGAGGTTTTGATTTTTCAGGTTTTTCAGGATTTGGCGGTGGCGCTAACGGTTTTAATTTTGAAGGGGATTTGGGCGATATTTTCGGTGATATTTTCGGCGGCGGGCAAAGGGGCGGTGGAAGAAGACAAGAAAGAGGCTCTGATATTGCGGTGGATATTGAGATATCTTTGGAGGATGCTCTGGACGGAGTTGAAAAAGAGATAAAATTATACTCTTCCGTTGCCTGTTCAAAATGCGGAGGAACCGGAGCGGAACCTGGAAGTAAACTTGAAAAATGCAAAACTTGCGATGGAACGGGGCAGGTTCAGAAACAAAAGAGAACTATTCTTGGAGTTTTTATGCAGAATGAAATTTGTTCGGATTGCAGAGGAACTGGAGAAAAACCGGAAAAAAATTGTACAAAATGCGGCGGTGACGGTCGAGTGAAAGAAGAGCAAACTATTAAGGTGAAAATTCCTGCAGGGATTGCCGACGGGCAAACTATTAGAATTTCGGGAAGAGGCGAAGCTGGTTTCCGTCCGTCAGGAGGAAAATCGATAGCGGGGGATTTATACGTTACAGTCCATATCAAAAAGCATTCTCTTTTTGAAAGGAAGGGAGATGATTTATATTACAAACTAGACATAAACTTTTCCCAGGCGGCATTAGGCGATAGCATAGAAATTCCGACGCTTAAGAAAAAGATCAAACTGAAAATTCCTTCCGGTATCCAGTCAGGAAAAATCATCAAAATAAAAAGCGGCGGCTTTCCTCATCTGCAAGGAAGAGGCGAAGGCGATATGTATATAATTGTTCAGATAAAAACTCCGGAGAAGTTGTCAAGAAAACAGCGCGAGCTTTTGGAAGATTTGAAGAAAGAAGGTTTGTAGAAAAATATTTTTGTGTTATAATATTTTCAGAATAAAAAATAAAAAATAAAAAATATAAATGGATTTTCAAAGTCTGTTTGAAAATATAAACTTAACAAGTTCTCATTTGGATGTTTTAATTTTTGTTGGATTTACAGTCGGGCTCTGCTTATACTTGCTTCGTTGGGGAAAAGACAAAGCTTTTATAGCTCTTATTAGTAGCTATATTTCACTAGCGCTTGTTGAAAAGATCGATCTTGTCGAAAAAGTTTTGGGTTTTAAATTTGAAAATTCATTTGCAAACAAGACTATATTGTTTTTAGCGGTTGTGCTGGTCTTGTTTTTTGTTTTATCCCGCTCATCCTTTACTTCCGTATTTAATCGCAGTTCGTCGCGTGCATGGTTTCAGACCTTGGTAATAGGTTTTTTGCAGATAGGGCTGATGATAAGCATTATTTTCTCTTTTCTTTCTCCGGCGGAAACCAATAGCCTTTCTATATTCTTAAAATCCGTTTTTGTTGATGACGGGGCACAGTTGTTTTGGTTTGTGTCTCCGTTTTTTGCGATATTTTTATTAAAAGATAAATAATAATATAAATCAATATGGAGAACGAAGAAAAAGAGAATGCTTCCGAAACAAACAAGGAGGATAATTTTCAAAATAATTATGCTATCGATAAGGATATAGAAGATAGGGCATCAGAGGCAATGGGTCTTGCGGCGGAGAAATATGATGATTTCGCAAAACAAGAAACAGATTCTGAAAACCTTTCTCTGAATGATGAGATGATTGATGGTAATCAGTTTGAAGAAAAGAAAGATTTTAAGTCTATCTTGGAAAAAAATAAAAAAAGGGTTCTGGTTTTTACCGGTTTTTTGATTGTCTTAATCTGTGTTGTAGCGGCATTTTCCTTTTTGATGCAAGATACAGGAATAAAAAATGAAAAAACTTCTGCGGAAAAAGGTAATATGATAATCAAGTCGTCTTTAGAAGCGATGAAAGGAGTGAATTCTTATACTTATGATGGAACAATGAGTTTTAATTATAAAGCGGAAGATGATACTATTAGCGGTGGAAAATATGGAATGGATTATCAGATAGCCTATAAAGGTGTCGTTGATAATAATGAGCAAGCTCCTGCTACCTATTCATCAATTTCGTATAATAAAGCTACTATATTAGGAGAACAACAGGAGAATGCCAGCGCGGGGATAGAATTAGCGGCGGTAAATGGTAAAAATTATATGAAGCTGAATGATTTTAATGCGGAAAATTATGCCGATTTTAGTGCTGAGGATTATAAAGAGGCCAAGAAGAATGCGCTAAATCAAATAAAGGGGAACTGGTATTATGTTTCTGAAGAAAATTATAATCTTTTTTACGAGGAACTTTTTGGCACATCTGCGATCTCCGGTTTGAATAATATAAAGCAAGACGGCATTCAGAATTTTAGCGATGTTTTTAATAATTATAATGTTATCGGTTTTTCAAAAGATTTGGGAATGGAGCAGGTTGAGGGGGTTGATTCATTTCATTATGAAGTAGCGTTGGATACGGAAGAAGCACTTCAGTTTGCAGCGGCTTTAATGGAAAAAAGCGGCAATGCGGCAAGCGAAGGAGAATTAAAAAATATGTTAGATGCCATTAAAAATGGTTCGGAAGAGGTTGAGAACTTTAAGGAGGTTATGGATTATGTTATGAATAATGTAGATTTTGAGATTTGGATTGGCAAGGATGACAAATTAATACGTCGTTTTAAGGTTAGTGGAACGTTTGATGAAAGTTTCTTTAAAGGGTTGTCTGAAAAGATAGAAGCTGTTTATGGAGAATCTCTGGCTGCGGAGGAAATAGACAAACTTGCCATAAATTTTGATTTTGATTTTATTTTATCAGGCTTTAATTCGTCAAAAGTTGAGGAGCCAAAAGAAGCCAAGGATCTTGCGGAAATTATGGCGAAATTGCAACAGGCAAGTTCGTCTCCGATACTAGACAGTCCATCTGCTCCAGATTCCGACGAGGACGGACTTAGCGACGAACAGGAAAAATTTTACGGAAGCGATCCGGCTAAGGCTGATACGGATGGTGATGGCTATTTGGATGGAAATGAAGTGCAGAATGGTTATGATCCGTTGGTGGCAGGAAGCGCAAGACTCGATTATTCCAAACTAAATGCAATTAAATAAATTAATTTATAAAGTAAAAGTATGTTTGTAGAATTATTTGTTTCTTTATTTCCTCTTATAGTAGTCGTTTTAGTTGTTAGCATAAAACAGATTAATGAGTATGAGCGAGGTGTCAGGTTTCTTCTGGGAAAATATGATGGAATTATGAATCCCGGCTGGAGGATTGTAATTCCTGTTATAGAGTCTTATCAAAAAGTTGATATCCGCGTGCGAGTGGTGGATGTGCCGGATCAAGATGCTATTACTAAAGATAATGTTTCGGTTAACGTTAATGCTGTTCTGTATTACCAGATACAGGATGCTCAGATGGCGGTTATAAGGGTGGAAAATTTTACTTATGCGGTTTCTCAACTTGCGCAAACGACAATGCGTGATGTAGTGGGCGAGGTAACTTTGGACGAGCTTCTTTCTCAGCGTGATGTTATTTCTTCACGTATTCGTGAGATAGTGGATAAAGCAACCGAGGAATGGGGGGTGAAAGTAGTCTCAGTAGATCTTAAACATATTGAATTGCCAGAGGATATGAAGCGGACGATAGCCAAACAGGCCGAGGCAGAACGAGAAAAGCGTGCAGATATTATTAAGGCCGAAGGAGAACTGGCTTCAGCGGAGAATATGGCTAAGGCAGCGGATATTCTTGCCGGATCTCCTGGAGCGCTCCATTTACGTACTTTGCAATCAATCAATGATATTAGTTCTGATCAGTCAAATACCGTTGTTTTTGCTGTGCCATTGGAGATTTTAAGGGCAGTAGAGGGATTTAGCAAGAAAGAGTAGCTTATTGGCACAAAAAGGTATTGCCAAGCCTTTTTATTTGTGATATAAAGATTAAGTGTTTGAACTGCAAAATTATATAAAGCAGTCAAACCTTTCGGGACGTTAGCTCAGTTGGTAGAGCAGCAGCCTTTTAAGCTGAGGGTCACAGGTTCGAGCCCTGTACGTCCCACATAGAATTCCGTGTTTTCACGGTTTTTTTGTCTGCAATCAAAAACCATTGGTGTATAGCTGGTGAGTGCCTTTAGAACAATAGTTCTTGGATAAGGACAAACTGATACTTATCTCGAATAGTATTTTTCTTATTAGAACCTATCCAATGTTGTTTTAATTTTGTGCCGGAATTGGCTAGGCATTGTTTCAGGAATTCGTGTCGCATTCTGTGTTAACCGTTTTGTAATATTTAGATACTATACAATGAAGATTCCGGATCAAGTCCGGAATGACACAGGCAAAAGAAACATTTTATGTTAAGTGAATTTTAGTCTAAATTGGCAGATATAACTCTTGACATGATAATATTTAAAGATTAGAATTTTCACATATGATACGAATACCACCAATTATGGGAGGTTTCGATCCGGAAGGACCAGAAACTGAGAGACAGGCAGAGGAAAGAAATATCAAAGAGTTTTGTAGAAATTTTTGTTGGTTTTTCTTAGACCCCGATCTAAGGGAAGAAGAATTTAAAAAATTTGGAGAAAAAAAACAAGCAGAAACTGAAAAGATAAATCCTGAGGGCATAACAGCTACCTGGTTACATCTGAAAGCAAAACCAAGTCCAGTGAGTCGTAATCGAGAAATGAAGTAAATAAAATGACAACAAAAGAACTAAGAAAAAACAGAAAGAACATTGCTAGCTTCAGAATTGTAGCTAACAATAATAATAACGTAGAAAAAATCTGCGGGATTTTTGTTATGGCTAACTTTTTTTAAGGTTAGTCTGTTTTT
>CAZKLR010000015.1:0-5248 GCA_964553695.1 uncultured Candidatus Saccharibacteria bacterium
AATTTTTAATAGCAATTTTATCCAAATTTGCAGTTATGCTCCAGATAAAAGCTGCTCCCAACATCAATTTGGAACCGTCATTTTTCACCAACGCACGAAACGGTTTAAGTAGTCCATTCTTCTTCTCTTTATAATTCAAAATATATGAACCGGCTACAATCAGAATAACTCCAACAGCACCGGCTTTGCTCGGCACCTCGCCCAACATTAGGTATCCTGTAACGAGAAGAAAAAGAGGCGTAAAAGCAACCATTGGAATTGCAACAGAAACCTCCGAAAACAAAGCCTTAGTCGACCATACAGCAGCAACCGCGCTTAAAAAACAGTCCAGTACCAGCACCGGGAAAAACATATTTTTCAGATAAGGAATTTCTGTGAACAAAAAAGTGAAAGCGATTAATATTCCAGGAATAATTTGTATAAACCAAGCCACTACATATTGATCCAAGTTGTGCAAACTTTTCTTGCTGACAACACTCCTAAAAGCAACAAAAACCGCCACTAAAAGCGAGTACAGAATCCATATCATAATTGTTTGTTATCATATTTTATTGCATCCTCAAAAACAAAATCTTCTAGATATTTTTTATATACATCCATACTATCTCTAATCTTCCCTGCCGAAACCGGCACCGCAACCCGCGCTTTATCCACTAAAATGTTTTCCGCGCCAAGCGCTTCGGCAAGATATTTTCCATAATCTTCGGAGGAAAAGACAAAATTAATCTTTATGCCTTCCGGCAATTTGCTTCTTGCATAATCAATATGAAGCTGATTAATCTCCGGCGTATTGCCAATTTCTTTCGGACCTATGCCGGCATTTATAACTTCCACCGCCGGATATAACTTCTTTATCCATCCTATCCGTATTTCTACCGGCACACGCGTCAACTCCGGAACATCATAAACCAATACTATCAAACGATCACAAACCTCAAGCGCGCTCTCAATCAAAAACTGATGTCCCTTATGAAGTGGTGCAAATTTGCCTATTATAAGCCCGATTGTATCTATTTTTGCCATTCGATTTAGTTTGAAAATTTATTTGATAAAATATCAAATCCCAATATTTCCATATCTTTTTCAAATTGAAGATTATTAACAAAGAAGAAACTTCGAATATTAAAACCAGAAGCAACCTCAACATTGCTCTTACTATCGTCAAAATAAACGATATCCGAAGGACTTGCGATTACGTTTCTTTCCTGCTGCAAAACACGGATCACATATTCCCAAAAATTATGTTGATTTTTCTTATATCCTATCTGATATGAAATAAAATTGCCATCAAAAAAATTACAAAAATCCAGATTCTCAAGAAGAAAGCGTGCCTGATGTGGACCTTGGTTAGTGGCCGTATAACAGAAAATTCCACCTTCTCTAATCTTGTGTATCTCATCCATCAATTTGTAATCGAGATGTCGCTTTGCGAATTCGCATTGCGCGTCAAGATAATCTTTAACTGTCGCCTTCCAACCGAGTCTCTCAAGATACGGGCCGATCAGTTCTTCTTCAGTTTTAATTCCCTTGTTATAAAGCAAATTATTATCTTCCGCATAATAAGGCTGCATTATTCGCGCAGCATTCTTATATCCTGCCGCCTCCAACTCGTCAGTGAAATTGCGAGGATATTTTATCAGAACGCCGTCAACATCGAGAAGTATTATTTTAGTTTTGGACATATTAAATTCATTACTAAAAAATTGCAATTATTTGACGAATGATAAGATTGTCTGCTCCAATTAGTTCACTTTCAAAATCAAACCATACGCGCATAAAATCTTTGCACATAATTTTTCTTATCTTTCCGATTTCTGGATCTTGAAGATAGATATATTCTTCATCCAATCCGGCTACAACAGAATAGTGTCCATCCGCAACCTCGCTATCATCATAATCATTACGACCGCGAGAGAACCAATCGACAATTACCGGAATTCTTTTCTCAAGATAACCATCGATTTCTTCAAGACTACTCTTGTCTTTTATCTCGACTTTCAGTCCGCAACTTTCTGCCACTCTCCGGATCGCTGCCGCATCTGTCCCAAGCCGCTTATCAATACCAAGCATTCCAGCAAGTTCGCTTTCAGTCTTCTTTATGCCATAATAATCCAAGACAATCAGGAGACTAGCCGCGCCGCACATTCCCTGATGGAGTGTCTCCTGGAAAGAATGCAATTCTAATAACCTACCATCTTTCATATTTATTGTGATATTTTAATGGTCTACTTACTATTTCAAAATAGTCCAATTTTCTCCAGATTTCCCAACCCAAGCCGCACCATCTTTCAGCCGAACAACTTCTATACCGCTCGTCTGCTCATATTGTGCAACTGCCATTTCTCTTATTATCGAATAATGCGGAACAATCGCCTTGTCCGTGAGACCGATCGCTGAAAAATCCGTAAGACCAACTTCGTTAGTATCGCCTTTAGTATAGTTAAGCAGTTCAATTGAAGGACCGGCGATTATACTCCCTGCACTAACGCCAATATAGAACCCGCCTTTTTGCAAAAATTCTTTCACCACAATATCAAATCCACTCTGTCTCGTCCAATACAACAAGTTATACGTATTGCCACCATTTACATAAATAACATCAGAATCTAACAATTCATTTGGATTCTGCTTTTCAATATCAAAAAATATCACATTGACAAACCCCATTTCCTTCAGCTGAGAAAACGCCGAAACCGCAAACTCATTTTTTTCCTTATCTTCAGATGCAGTAGTTATTATCGAAACCTTCTTGTCATCCAAATCTCCCTTAAAATATTTTTTCACAATCTCCATAAATTTCGGATTGGAAAAACCAGAAGAAGTAAGAACTATGTTATTCATATTTATTATTATTTTATTCATATCACTCTTTTTCTAAACTCCGTCATCACATTTTCTGCCCTTTCTTCAAACACTACATCCCAAGCACGTTTATAATCCGAATATTTGCTTATAAAATCAATTTCTCTTCTAAGCCTCTCCCTGCCTAGCAATTTCATAAAAACAAAATAGTGTATAGCATGCACGGGAATATGTATAACTGTATTAAACTCCTCTCCCTTATATTTCCTGAAAAAATAGCTCCAGGTTTTATCCAACCTTTTATCGTTTTGAATGAAAATCTGATGAATAAGTTCATGAGTAAGAACATCGACAGTATAATCCACCGGATAACGATTATCCAAAGATATGGTAAGCGGATAGGAAAACGGCAAACAATATCCCACGACAAAACATTGAATCTTTTTCTCTTGCCACTTAAGCCCAGAGGTTTTTTCTATCTCACGCAGAATGGCATCTCCATTTTTCTGCCAGGCTTTTTCAATTCGCTTGATTTTCCCCGCTAATTTTTCATAAGACGGATATTCGACTTTAGAATCTGCATAATATTCTTTCCACTTCTGATCATAAATCCAAGAATTACAGAATTCGATTTTAGGAATCGACATAATCTTATATTATTTGAACTGAAATCATTATAACACTTGCAAAATAAAAAGGCGAAATATTTAAATAATCCCCAATCAAGGGATTATTTAAATTTGTACCGTCTAGGGGAAATCTCACTGCTCGGCCATGCCTGCGCTTTGAAACCCCTCGGTTTCAATACTTCCGCCACGGGAAACTTACGTTTCCCGACCCCTTCCCCGTTCGATTCTCTTCAAGGTAAGTCTATATAAATAAAACACGGATCAAATCCGTGTTTTATTTATATGTACCGCCTAGGGGAATCGAACCCCTATTTTCAGGATGAGAACCTGATGTCCTAACCGTTAGACGAAGGCGGCAAAAACAAAATAATTTTAACACAAAATACAAAATAAGCAAGACTGAGGCAAAGCTCTTTTTTATACTTATTATTTATACTTATATAAAACAAGCTATCTTACCAAAAGCTCGTTCGCCTTTTCCGGTTCCAACATCAGCGTCTCTACCACCTCCTCCATTTTCATCGCCCGAGAACCCTTAACCAAAATTATATCTCCTTCTTCAACCATATCTTTCAGCTGATCAATTAAATCCTTCTTGTTATCAAAATAAAAAATCTTTTCTTCTTTCATTCCTTTCTCTTTTGCTGCATTGCATATTGCTCCGGCATTTTCCCCATAGCAAAAAACTAAATCAGCGGCGGTTGAAACACATTCTCCGACGTTTTTGTGCCCAAATTCCGTGCATTTTCCGAGTTCCAGCATATCAGCAAGCACTGCGATTTTTCTCTTCGCCTCTAATTTACGCATAGTTTCCAGTGCCGCCAAAACCGATTTAGGACTGGCATTGAAAGTATCATCGATAATCAAAGAACCTTTCATTCCTTTTATCAAATTCATCCTGCCTGGCAAAGTTGTATAATTTGCCAGCGCTTGTGAAATCTCCACTAAATTAAAACCGAAATGCAGCCCGACAGCCGCTCCGGCTAATGCCGCATAAATCTGCCCTCTTCCCAAAGCATAAGAGAACCGAAAAGGGACTGTAGTGCCTTCGTAAGTAATTTTAAAACTCATTCCAATTTTTCCATTCGAGGTTTTCCATTTTTTTTCTCCTAAAAATATTTCCTCCCCTTTGACAGTTAAATCGCTGGCAAAACCATAAGTCATAATATCGCACTTCAAACTACCGGAAAGATTTCTGATAAACTCATCATCCATATTCAGAACTGCCAAATCTTTTTTATTTAAAGACTTGAACAGCAAAGATTTCTCCCGGGCAATATGTTTCCCGCTCTTAAAATATTCAATATGTGCAGGAATTTCCCCTACGCCGGTAAAAACCGCAACGTCAGGATGAACAACCTGCAACATCTTCTTCATATCATCCGGACGATTAACCGCCATATTTAATATAATAACATCCGGATAAAAACTGCTCTTCTTGAATATCAAAGCCAGAGCTTTTGCAAAAACTTTTACCCATTCAGCAATAGATTGCTTGCCGCTTTCTGCACCTATAATAGCAAGAGGAATATTTATGTCGCTTCGGTATGCACTATTGTTAAGACGAACTTCATATTTGGTTTTGAGAATTTCGCTGATGACTCGGGAAGTAGTGCTTTTGCCCACACTTCCAGTAACTCCGATTATAACCGGCTTATATTTTTCGACAATCTGCGTCGCCAGCACGTTTAGAATTTTTACAACGATATTTCTCATAATTACTATTTATTTTCTGTAATTTTTTCCGTCGGAGCGATGTGATAATATTTTATAAGCTCTTCAAGTATTTCCTTGCCTGCGCGCACACTGGTGCTTTC
>CAZKLR010000015.1:5348-14674 GCA_964553695.1 uncultured Candidatus Saccharibacteria bacterium
TTCCCCGTATCAATTCCAATAGCCTCGGTAATAATTTTCTGCACTGAACCCGGCTCATATACATCATGAACACTGGAATTGAGATACAGGCTCATATCTTCCACTTTTGAATATTCATTAAGATTATAAGTTGGATAGTCTGCCATAGCGATAATCTCTCCCGTTTGCGGATTCATCACTATTACATTTCCTCCTTCCGCGCCATATTTTTCTACAGCCTCTTTTAACTTCTGTTCCACTAGATACTGAACAGTATAATCCAAAGTTAGGACTACATCAGTTCCATCTTTAGCAGACTCCATAGTTTTATTTCCGAAAGAAATCCAGCTGCCAAAAGCGTCCTTCTCTTGCTCCAAAAAACCTCTCTGCCCCTCAAGCTCCGCATTGCAATATGATTCAACACCATATTGACCCTTTTTATCGTTGCCGCTATAACCGACAAAACCGACTACATTAGCCGCCAATTCTCCCCCTGGATAATAACGATAACTTTCAGGTGCAATACCAATGCCGTCAAGATTTTCATTTTCAATTTCTTCCGCTATATCATTAGAAACTTTATTTTTTAACACCTCATAAGGATCTTCTGGTTTATTAATCTTTGCAAAAACCTCATTATAATCAAGTTCAAGTTTTTCCGCTATATATTTTGCCACTTCTTTTTTATCTTCATCTTCTATACTGCGCGGAACTGCATAAACCAAGCTTACTTCTTTATTCATTGCAACCGAATATAATTCCCCTTCAGAACCGTCTTTTATAAAAATATCTCCTCTCTGCGGAACTATTTCTTCATACAGCCCATGCTGATCCTGGGCAAGCGCACTATAAAAACCGTGTTTCATTATTTGAACCTGAAACAATCGTGCAAAAACAACAGCAAAAAACAAAAAGACTGCAGCAAGCAAAAACTGCATTCTAGAGTTGGAATTCCGCTCTTTTTTTGCTGATCTTTTTGTCCTCAACATATGCTTAATTGGAATTATTGTTTCATAGCAACGGCAGTATCCGTTGAAACAAGATAATCGATGTCCGAAGAAACCGTAGCGCTTAGCTTGACTTTTTCATTTTCAAGATTTTTCATAGATCGAAGCTCCGCTTCCTGATTCTTCATTTCCCGATTTTCATTCTTTAGATCTTCCAATTTAGCCTCATACTCTTCCACCTCATAGCCCTGAGTAGCTATGCTATTGGTTTGAAAAAGATAGGAAATGCTCACAGCGCACAAAAAGAATACTAATAAAAATGCCAAAAGAGAATCACTTTCTCTTACTTTCTGAGAAACTGTTTTTCTTTTTGCGTTTCTAAATTTAATTTTTCTTTTTTCCAAGCTTCCGCTTCGACTTTTTAATCTTGCCATTTCTTTTGTTTCTTTTTAAATTTATTAAAATATTTTTTTTGCAACTCGGAGTCTTGCGCTTCTGGATCTGGGATTTCTTTCTATTTCATCCTCAGTGGGACGAACCGGCCTTCTGGTAACAAGTTCCAACCTTTTTTTATGACCGCAAACGCAAACTGGGACATCAGGACTGCAAACGCAATCTCTCGCTTCGGTATTAAAAAATCTTTTTACAATCCGATCTTCCAAAGAATGAAAAGATATGATTCCGATTCTTCCGCCTATTGCCATTTCATCCAAAATCTGGGGAAGAGTTTTTTCAAGGTTAATCAATTCATTATTTACTGCGATTCGCAAAGCCTGGAATGTCCTGGTAGCGAAATGAATTCTGCCATGTTTATATTTCTCCGGAACAGCCGCGCCTATTATATCCACCAGCTCTTTTGTACTTTCGATTCTTCTCCCTTTCCTTGTTCTTATAATCTCAGAGGCTATGCCCTTGGCGTACCTTTCCTCGCCGTAATTTTTTATTATATTAAAAATCTTTTCTTCGCTATATTCATTTAATATTTTTTCCGCGCTTATTCCTCCCGTAATTTCTTCTCCGCCCAACCGCATATCCAATGGTGAATTTTTCAAGAAAGATATGCCTAAAATTTCATCATCCAATTGCTTGGAAGATATGCCCAGATCCAGAAAAAATAAATTTAGAGGTTCAAACTCGCGTTCTTCCTTGATTTTTTTAAAATTTGCAAAATTATCTCTTTCTAAAATTATCCGATTGGAAAACTTATCAAGACTTATGCGGCTGGCTTTTATAGCTTCAGAATCCATATCTATGCCAAGCAATTTTCCGTCCGGGCCGGTCTTCTCCAGAATAGCCCCGCTGTGTCCGCCTCCGCCCAAAGTTCCATCAATTAAATTTTCTCCTGGTTGAGGATCCATAAATTTTAAAACTTCATCAACCAAAACCGGAATATGAGAATAAGCCATTTATATAATTGATTCTTAATTAAAATTTATATTCCTATTTCACCCAACTGCTCGGCAATCTCGCCGCTGTCTGCTTCAGTTTTCTTCTTATACTCTTCCCAAGTATCTTCATCCCAAACTTCCAAACGATTATAAAGACCGTTTATTATGACTTTTTTTGAAAGATTTATATATTTTCTCAAATAATCAGGAATCATAACTCTCCCCTGCTTGTCTAAAGACACATCCATAGCTCCTGCAAGCATAAGCCTCGCAAAAGCTCTTGTATTGGCCTGACTAATCGGCAATTGGCTCAACTTATCTGCCAATATTCTCCATTCAGAAAGCGGATATAAAAACAAACAGCCATCGAGTCCTTTGGTGACTACAGCCCCGCCTTTCAGATCCTCGCGAAATTTGACTGGTATAGCCAATCTTCCTTTCTCGTCCAGATTATGATTGTATTCGCCAATAAACATTTTCAATTATTTATCCACCGTTTAACTTGAGTTTTCCCCACTTTTATCCACTTTTATTACTCATACCCCCATTATACACCACTTCGATTAATTTGCCAACCATTTCTCCCACTTCGTCAATTATTCAAAAACATGGCTCATTTAAGCCATATTTTATTTTTTCAAGCATTAAAAAAGCTCAGCTATCCACAGCTAAGCTTGCAATATTATTCCCCACTTGAAATCAAACCTTCCTTTTTAGCAAAAATTTACCGAAATCTTCCAAGGGGAGATATTTTTTTGAAAATTTTTCTGAACTACTTTTCAAACAAGAAATGAATCTTGAATTCAATTCTTCCATTCTTCTTTCAGAATCTTTCAAGGCGCCGGACTTTATCATTATTTCCCTTATTTTCTCAACATCTTCCCGACTTATATCTTGTCTGCCCAATCGGGAAAGAACAAATTCCTTGTCGACTTTCTCGGCATTATCAATAATATAAGAAATAAGAAGCGTCTTTTTTCCCTCCCGCAGATCAGAACCTACCGGCTTGCCAATTTTTTCTTCGTCGCCAAAAATTCCCAAAATATCATCTTGAATCTGGTACGCAATCCCAAGCGGAACTGAAAAATCATAAATAAATTTCAGTTCATCATTGTCTGCTCCAGCCAGTAGCGCCCCTAGCTGCAAAGGCCCGGTTATAGTATAAAGAGCAGTTTTATAATATTGGATATTATACACATAATTTTCCGACACAATGTCTCCGGTTCCCAGAAATATGTCCAATATTTGCCCTAATCCCGTATTTTGATTTATGTTTGATATTTTTTTTATAGCTTCCAGTTTTCTGTCCGCATCAAAATTGGAGCTAGCGATAATTTCATAACTCCAACCAGAAACGACATCTCCAACGCTAATCGCCATTGAATCGCCAAAATGTTTAAGATTTTTGCCCGAATATCTTTTCTCATAATCCTTTATATATTTTAAATGCATAGAATATCCATTATGTCTGCAATCGTCCTCGTCAATAACATCATCATGAATAAGCAGATAAGTATGAAGAAATTCCACAGCTATAGAGCAAGACAAAGCTTCTTCTTTATCTTTTCCTCCTGCCAAAGTATAGCCATAAAAAAATAAAACCGGCCTTAACCGCTTTCCTCCTCTCATTACAAAATCTCTTATATTGTCCAGCAATTCAAAAAACTCAGCAAGTGCATTATCTTCCTTTGCTTTCTGTTTTTTATAAAGTAGAAATTCCAAAATTCTTTCGTTTATTTCCTGTTGTAAGAAATTAATTTCTTCTTCTATCATCTTTTTTCTTGATTAATAAGTAGAGACACTTTAAAAATTGTCCCTTTCCCCTCCCCTTCGCTTTCAACACGTATTTTGCCATTATGCTCATCAATAAGCTTCTTGACTATGAACAATCCAAGCCCGCTTCCAGAAGCATTTTCCTGCATTGCATTCTTGCCTCTGGTAAATTTTTCAAAAGCCCGACCAATTTCATCTTTGCTCATACCAATTCCGGTATCCTTTATAACTATATTAACATATTTACCAGAATATCCCATATCTATTTCCACTCCCCCCGCCTTGGTATATTTACAGGCGTTATCTATAAGATTCATAAAAACTTGTGCAATATAATTCGGTTCGGCCTCTATTTCCGGAATATTTTGTTTGCTATTTAATTTAAGATATAAGCCTTTTTTGTCATAATCAGACTTTAGAGTAGTAATGGTATCTTTAATAATTTCAACCACTGAAACTTTTTTAAATTCCAATCTTATAACACCCCCCTCAAGTTCAAGAGCATCAAGCATATCATTGGTTATATTGTTTAATCTTTCCGTGCTGGCATAAATTCTCTGCAGCATCTCTTTTCTTCTTTTTTCCGACATCTTATCAAAATCTCCCTCAATCCACATGGAAATCATCCCTCTAATAGAAGTCAAAGGAGTTCTTAATTGGTGAGAAGTTATATGCAAAAAATCATTTTTCATTTCCAAAAGCTCGTTCAACCTATTGTTGGCTATCTTTAAATTTCGATTTAACTTAGCCAATTCTTTCATTTGCAAGTTAGTTTTTTCGTAAAGCCGTGCGTTCTCAATGGAGGGACCTATATGCGAAGAAAAAGCGTAAAGAATGTTCTTACTTCTCTCCGTTATGCAATCCGCACGCCTCTTATTAGCAAAAATAATAGCTCCCATTACTTGTCCGGAAGAAAAAAGCGGCACAGAGACAAAAGATTTAATCTCGAGAAATTTCTGAACTTTCATACTTTTCTCTTTACCTATAAAACCTTCCAAGAAATCTTCCATGCGACTACCGACATAAATTTTCTTATCGTTAATGGTACGAGCAATAAGATCATTATTTAGAGATAGGCGCTCATGCAATTTTGCGATATTTAGTTTAGTTTGTTTTGCCGCGTTGCGCATTGCGGCAGAATCGGTGACTGCATAAACATAAACACAGTCCTTCCTAGAGCTAAAAAGCACTATAATTCCGAAAGAATAGCCAAGGTGCTTTAGACTGTCAGGAATACTATCCACTATATCTTGCGAAATCTTTCTTGAATTCAGATTCTGGTTGACCATCTCGCTCGCCTTCAGCAAAATATTCAAATCTTGATTTCTTTCTGCCAAATTCATATTTGCTTTTTCGATTTTTTCCTTAGCCTTCTGTTCCATCTGCACATTCCTAATAAGTTCGCGGCTAAAATAGAGAAAAGTAAACAATATGCCTACTTTAACCACCTGAATTCCGATATTGTTAGAAAAGAATATTATATCAACCGCCAGAACAATCGACATCACAATAATAATAACCTGCGCCAAAAGAGCTTTTACCCCCATTAAATTGTTTTTAGTAATGGCATACGCAGTAAAAACAAGAAGGATTATGGCTGAATAATCGCCAAAACGGGAGAATTGCACTGTATTAACCGTTATTGGAAATATAATATTGAATACCAAATTGCAGAACAGAAAAAAGAAAATACCTATGGAAAAATATTGCACCTTCAATTTTTGATTTTTTTGAAGATGAATATATTTCTTTATTGAAGAAATTACCACCAACAAAGATATACCTACGGCATAAATATTAAACAAAAGATTTCCCCAACCAAAAACAATGTCCGAGCCCCAATCTCTAATTATCGATTCCTTTACTATCGCCTCAGTAAAAAACGACAGCGCAGCCAAAATCACACCTGCACAATAAACAATCTTTCCGACAATTATATATCTCTTTGAAGCATTCAAAAAGTGAATTACATAGAAAAAATAAAAGGCCATCAAAAATAATGCAACAAAAGTGAAGTTAACTCTGTAGAAAAGTGTAGACAAAAGAACATCTTTGGTTCTATTTGCCAAAAATGCAAAATCCACCCACATAGCAACAAAAAAGGTCATTACTGTAAACCATTGATTTAACATATCCTTTTTATTGGCGCAATAAACCCACAAAGCAAGCCAGCAAGCAGAGAGATTTATCAAAAACACTATAATTTCTTCAAGATACTTAATATCCATTTCTATAAACTAACTAAATTCTTAAATATTAAGCCAATAATTGGCCATAAAATATATTCTCCATCAACCATAAAATACGATAATTTTTGTATATTAGTATTATCACTTTTAGCCAAAAATAAATAATATTGAGAATAAAAAAAGAACATAAAAAAAGACGAGGCCCAAAAAGGCACATCTCCTTTATAAATACAAACTGCTAATGGAATAAAAGATAAAAAATTTAGCAGCTTCAGACAAAATAGAACTTTATCTTTTCCCAAATACACAGGGAAAGTCTTAAGACCTTGTAGTTTATCACTCTCTATATCTTTTATATCAAAAAAAATAGTATTAACCACTAAGCGTAAGAAAACGAAAAGAAAAAGTGCAATAACTACCAACGTAAGAGGAGCATTATAGTATAGAATCAGTAAAAATATTAAAAGCGCCCAAAAAAGAGAAACGTAGAAACTTTTAAAACCTACTATTTCTTTTGTAAGTTTCTTAAAATGTATAGAATAAAGTAAGCCATTAACAATCATCAAGAGAATAAGTGCACTACTTGCAGGATTTCCGAATTCAACCGATAAAGAAAAAATAATTACCACCAGAGTTATGATCACTATAGGCAAAATATTAATATACCCTTTTATATGCTGAGTCCTGACCTGATTAGTTAAGAAATCACCCCTAAACTCAACTAACCTGTTATAAGCATATACAACATAGGTGATTAAATATGACGCTAGCAGAAAGTCCCAAGTTATTTTTATTCCCAAAAGCATAGCAGCGGTAAATACAATACTGGCTGCTCCTAGGCTAAGCAGGTGTCCCCCATAAACAAATTCATTTTTTAAAAACTCCAACAAGCTTTGAGTCTTCATATCCATTGAATTTAAACTTTTTCTATTTAAACTTAAGTTAAAATAAAAAATCGCTGGCAATAAAATCAACCCAGCGATGTTTTCTAGACAATATAAAATTTTTCCAAATAAAAATTTTCATAGTAAAAATTAAAAGCCATCCCTCTTTTATTTTGATTATAGAATAATCTCCTTATTCTGTAAAATAAAAACAGAACCTTAACGATTCTGTTTTTATAAGTCTTATGCAAAATGCGCAAATGCTCTGTTGGATTCTGCCATCTTCTGCACGTCATCTCGTTTCTTGATAGCGGCACCGGTTCCATTATTGATATCCAAAATTTCTGCTGCAAGCTTTTCAGCCATCGGTCTGCCTTTTCTCGCTTTGGCTGCAGTAATGGTCCATCTGAAAGCTAAAAGCATTCTCCTGCTTCCGCGGACTTCCATAGGAACCTGATAAGTCGCACCACCAACTCTCTTTGATTTAATTTCCAGGATAGGGGCAACTTTGTTTATGGCAGCTTCGAAAACTTCAACCGGATCCTGTTTCGTCTTTTCCTGAATTAGATCGAAAGCTTTATAAACAATCTTTGAAGCAACAGTCTTTTTCCCGTCTTTCATTATATAGTTGATGAATCTGCCGACTTGGACATTGTTATATTTGGAATCAGGTTCAAATTCTCTAGTATATACTTTTTTTCTTCTTCCCATTTTTATAAAATAACTAAGTTAAATTAAGATTATGCCTTCGGTCGTTTTGCTCCATACTTGCTTCTTTCCTGCTTTCGGTTTTCAACTCCGGTTGCATCCAAAACACCACGAACGATATGATATCGAACACCGGCAAGATCTTTTACTCTTCCGCCACGGATCATAACCACTGAGTGCTCCTGTAAGTTGTGTCCAATTCCCGGGATGTAAGCGGTGACTTCCATTCCGTTGGTCAGCTTGACTCTGGCAAATTTTCGAAGTGCCGAGTTAGGCTTTCTAGGAGTCATAGTTCCAACTTTAGTACAAACGCCTCTCTTAAAAGGATTACCTTTCTTTCCGCATCTGGTTCCGATTGACGCCTTGTTTTTAATATAGTTGAAATTCTTTAAAAGCGCCGGAGTCTTTGACTTTTTGCTTGCGCTTTTTCTAGGCTTTCTGACAAGCTGTTGTATAGTTGACATTCTTTTTTAAATTATTTTAAGCGGTAAACCAAAATCACACTAAAGTCCGCCTGACTTGTGCGAATAGCTATGAAACGAGTTTTTTACCTTGTTTACAGATTAACAAAAGACTTGACTTATGTCAAGCCAAAAGCTTAAATCAAACCTAAATTCCCCAACTGCCCACGAACAGATTTATTATAGCCCCAACTATAGGAAGAATATAATCAAAACCAAAGAATATAAAGATTATAAGAAAAAGCATATAATTCTTCTCTATAAAATCCATAACTCCTCGCAAAGAATTTGGCAAAATATAATCAAGGATTTTGGAACCATCCAAAGGTGGAATTGGAACCAAATTAAATATTGCAAGCAGAACATTATAGAAGACAATCAGAAAAAATAAACCCATGGTGTTAGCATATGCAATCGGATCATAGGCGTTTAACACTCTGATCAGAATTCCAAAAATTGCAGCTATAAGAAGATTTGAAGCCGGACCTGCTAATGCCACAAGAGCCGGACCCTTTTTCTGGTCTCTGAGATTATAAGGGTTATAAGGAACCGGTTTGGCCCAACCAATAATGAAACCTGCGTTAGTCAGATATAAAACCAAAGGCAAAATTACCGAACCTATCGGATCGATATGAGCAATCGGATTAAGCGTTAAACGGCCCATATAACGCGCAGTAGGATCCCCTAGTTGGTCAGCCATCCAACCATGAGAAAATTCATGAATCACTATTGAGAAGATAAGAACAATAAAGCCAAAAATTTGCAAAAGTTCACTCATACTTGCCAAAATTAATAATCTAGTTTAAGATATTTAAGTATCGTTTAACCAATACCAAAATATAATAACTTAATTATTTCATATGAGCAGAACATGTCAAGTTTGCAAGAGAGGCACTACGTCCAGCCAATCCCGCAGCCACTCCAACATTGCAACCAAGAGAACCCAGAAAATCAATGTCCAAAGCAAAATAGTTGATGGAAAAAAGATTAAAGTTTG